>JANTHB010000020.1 GCA_024762655.1 Bacteroidales bacterium | reverse complement strand
AGCTCTGGTATTGGTATATCTCGGCACGTAGGTTCTTCCCAGACTTCTGGTGGTCGTGGTGGACCGGTGCTGGCTTGTAGCAGTCCGGGTAGTTGTACTCTGCGGCAGCCGGGTAGTCCTTACGTGAGTTGTACCCTGAGAGGTACGTCTGGGCTGGTAGGTAGTAGTGCGTGTAGTAGCCTGTTTTGCCGATGTAGCGGTGGTACCGGCACCTCTCGTTCTTGTGGTGGAAACATTGCCGGAGGTCCTGGGTTGTGACGCCGTAGCAGAGGTCCCTGTAGTTCTGCGGGTTCCACTCACCCTTCTCGAATCGGAAGGAATAAAACTACTCTTGGCCGGTGAGATGGATCCGCCGCTCCTCGGACTGTAAAGACGATTGGAGGCTACCGAATTCCGGTGTCCGTATTTACGGTTGTAGTTCTTCTCAAAATCA
This sequence comes from Bacteroidales bacterium, assembly GCA_024762655.1. GTDB lineage: Bacteria > Bacteroidota > Bacteroidia > Bacteroidales > VadinHA17 > DRPN01. The sequence continues at coordinate 45,342 of JANTHB010000020.1, read as the reverse complement.
GGATACACACCCGTATACCCATAGTAGTATCCTCCATAATAAGGATAGTAGGAATAGGGAGAATACGGATAAAAGGGACTATACCACGAATTGTAGAAAGGATAACCGTATCCCATACCAAGGCCATATCCGTAACCTAAACCGAAACCGTATCCCATGGAAAAACTCAGGCCGGGGCTATAAAACGGATCATAAGGATCATAAAGGCCCGCACCGTAATAAAAAGGATCATAATAGTTTAATCCGAGTGAAGGATAAAAGAAATGATTGATACGCGCAGCATAGGACCCATCATAATTGTTGATTATAACATTTCCTCCCTGGTTGGCAGCAGCCTCCTGCTGGGACAGCTGCAAGGTATCCTCATTGTAGGTATTATCCCTGTAATAATCATCAATAGCAGAAAAAACCTCATCCCCCGAAGCTTGTGCCGGTTGCCGGGCGGTCGTTCCTGCATTTGTTCTCACGGTTGTACCAGCCTGAACGGTGGTTTCACCCTGCGGGATATAATAAACATCATCCGTGATATAACCACCTGATGCACATCCTCCCAGGATCAAAGCTGCTATAAAAGCCGGTATTATTAAAAATCTTGTTTTCATTTCTGGTCCCTCCTTCATAAATTTTTTCTCATTGAATAAGAAACAAATATCATACCAAAAACCGTTTTTCGTAAGAACCTGTACCTATTATTTCTTTTTCGTTAATCTGAACAAATGTATAAAAACTTTCCTGAAAATAACAAAAAAACAGCAAAGAACATATAAACAAACAGATACAAACAAATAACCATAAAAAAAGAGCCGGGTGGCTCTTTTTTCTAAAGTATCTATTTATTATCTACGCTATCTGCGATGGCCCCGGGAAGTATTCTTTTCGGCAGACCGTCTGGTGGTTCCGGCGGAACGGGAAGAATGAGCTTTTGTTGCCACATGGCCGGAGGAACGTCTGACGGCCGGCTTGCTAACACTCACCCGCTTAACCGTGGTCCGGGAACTCCGGTAACCCGTGGTATGTGAACCTGTGCTGGTCCGTGATCTTACCGCAGAAGTACGCATAGCCTGGGTTCTGCTGCGACCGTTGGCATTATAATTACTTCTTGTGGTGGTCCTGGTAGAGATACCGGAGAAACGCTGCCCCGGATTTCTCCGGTGAACATTTGAAGTAATTGTTCTTCCGCTATTGCTTGTACTTTTCCGGACGGTTCCGCTCGGACGGGCACTCCCGGCACGCACAGTTGAAGGGGAAGAATACCTGGATACGGTCCTTTGTGAAGAATTACTGTTTGCTACTCTTCTGTTGTTTCCACTGTTACGTACCCCGTAGCTCCGCTGGGATGCCTGCCCCTGTCCCCGCGAACGTCCTCTGTTATCCACATGGTTGTTGACGTGGTTGTTTACATGGTTATTCACATGGTTGTTCACATGGTTGTTGATGTGATTATTTACATGATTGTTGATGCGGTTGTTTGAACGGTAACCATCCCGGTAGGTATAATTGTTGTAATAGGTATTACGGGTGTAAGAGTTCCCATAATAGTACCGGTTTGAAAAATGGGAGGATGAGTAGTAGTAGGGGACTCTGTAATTATAGAACACAGGCCTGTAGCGCCAGGAATGATAAACAGGAGCTCTCCATGCATACCTGCTCCCGAAATATACGGGATAACCCCAGGAAATGCCAAAGGTAAAACCAACATATGCGGTATAACCGGCATAAAAACTACTCCCCATATAATAAGGATCATCCCAGTAGTATCCATCGTAAGGATACCAATAAGAATCGGTAAACACCGGATCATAAAAATAATTTATGACGGTTGCAGGATGATAAAAGTGGTGGATCCTGTAGGAGTAAGATACAACCGGAGCATGAAAGGTAACCGTTGCTCCGACATGCACATAACCATCCTCATATCCGGCGGCGGATGAGTATGCGGAGGGTAACAAAAGTAATGATATCAACATCATCATTGTTTTATATGTAAGATTTGTTTTCATAACTACCTCCTATTGTTTTTATTTGTCGTTGATAATTTTTTTCTTTGCAGTTCTCAACCAAAATAAATCAAATACCATACCAAAAATTATGGCAAAGGAAATCACCCCTCGTTCAGAAGACTACTCACAATGGTATAACAACCTGGTAACCAAGGCTGATCTGGCAGAAAATTCTGCCGTCAGGGGTTGTATGGTTATAAAACCGAATGGGTATGCAATCTGGGAAAAGATCCAGGCTCAACTGGATAAGATGTTCAAGGACACGGGCCATGTGAATGCTTATTTTCCCTTGTTTATTCCCAAATCTTTTTTTAGTAAAGAAGCTTCCCATGTAGAAGGTTTCGCCAAAGAATGTGCGGTAGTCACCCATTACCGGTTAAAAAACGACCCGGATGGTAAGGGGGTGATTGTGGATGAAGCGGCTAAACTGGAGGAAGAGCTGATCGTACGGCCCACCTCCGAGACGATCATCTGGAACACTTACAAAGGGTGGATCCAATCGTATCGTGACCTGCCCCTGCTGATCAACCAATGGGCCAATGTAGTGCGGTGGGAGATGCGTACCCGTTTGTTCCTGCGCACGGCCGAATTTCTCTGGCAGGAAGGGCATACCGCTCATGCTACCCGGGAAGAGGCGGTTGAGGAAACGCTGAAAATCATCAACCTTTATGCCGAGTTCGCTGAGAAATATATGGCCATCCCGGTACTGAAGGGCGTGAAGTCGGAAAACGAACGCTTTGCCGGGGCCCTGGAGACCTATGCCATTGAAGCCCTGATGCAGGACGGGAAAGCCCTGCAGGCAGGAACGTCCCACTTTCTGGGCCAGAACTTTGCCAAAGCGTTCGATGTGAAATTTCTGGATAAATCCGGGAAACTCGAATATGTTTGGGCCACCTCCTGGGGTGTATCTACCCGCCTTATGGGAGCCCTCATCATGGCCCATTCGGATGACAACGGATTGGTATTGCCCCCCAGGCTGGCTCCTTTGCAGGTTATTATTGTCCCTATTTATAAACAGAAAGAAGAACTGGATCAAATTACCGGGGTAGCTGAAAAATTGCTCGAAGCGTTGAAAAATCTCGGCATATCTGCCAAATACGATGACCGGGACACGCACAAACCGGGCTGGAAATTTGCGGAGTATGAAGTGAAAGGCGTTCCCGTGCGCATCGCCATCGGCCCCAGAGACCTGGCCAACGGCACCGTGGAAGTGGCCCGCAGGGATACCTTGGAAAAAAATACATACTCACTGGAAGCATTGGCATCAAAAATCCCATCCCTGCTGGAAGATATACAACAGCATATCTATGATAAAGCCCTGGCATACAGAAACAGTCATATTCATACGGTAGATACTTACGAAGAGTTCAGGGACGTGCTTGAGAAAGAAGGAGGTTTTGTGCTGGCACACTGGGACGGAACTACAGAAACCGAACTGAAAATCAAAGAAGAAACCAAAGCCACCCTGCGTCTCATTCCGGTAGATACCCCCGCAGAAGAAGGAAAATGTATCGTAACCCGAAAACCTTCCAAAAGAAGAGTGCTCTTTGCCAAAGCATACTAACAAAGAGGTTGTTGAGAAATCCGGAGGTCCCTTAAAATATCCCTTCTTTTGGGTCGTTAAAAAATAATTGAGCCGCCTGTTAGGTGAATGTAAAAAAAGAAATTATTTTTATGTTTCCTTTTTTGTGGTTTTGACCCTCTAAATGATACGAACGTGGGAAACAACAACAGCCAGAAACAGATCGTCGAATACCTGATCACCAAGGCAGCCCTCAAACAACATATTTATGATCAGACCGTAGCCGGATTCAGCCTGCTCAAAGATGCCATAAAAGAATTATCTTCCGAACTGAATACCGGCATTCCTCAGAAAGATCCACGCCTGTTAACCGAGTTTAAAGATTTCGGAAAGTTTGCCGCACAGATCAAAATCTCCGGAGACATCCTGGTTTGCAGCATGCATACCAATATTTTTGAATTCAACCGGGAGCATAAGATATGGGAAATCCCTTATGTAAAAGAGGAACCCCTGAACTCCTATTGCGGGATCATCAACATCTACAATTTCCTGTCCGATTCATTCAAGTACAACCGTGTGAATGACCTGGGCTACCTGATAGCCCGCATTTTCATCAACCGGAACAATCACTTTTTCGTGGAAGGAAAAAGGCAGATGGGGTTTCATTATAAAAAATTCGGCAGTCTGCTGGTAAGCAAAGAAACCATGAAAAAGATCATTGAGAAATCAATCCTGTATGCCATGCAGTTTGACCTACTGGTACCTCCCTATGATAATGTCAAGATCACAAGTGTCGAACAGATGTCGGCGAAGATCATGCGTTCGCTCCAGCAGACGGGTAAACGCCTCGGATTCCAGTTCAATGCCGACGATGTGCTGGAAGAATAAATGCTCATAGGAAGCACCGAATGATGGATGTTAAAAAATATTCCTTTAAGTATCTGCTGTTTCTTTCCCTGCTTCTTTGCAATGCCGGAGTTGTCCTGTCGTCCACCGGCTCTCCGGACACCTTGCACATAAAAAAGGGAGAGTCGCTGATAGTTAACGACTCCATTATCTTTTTCGACAGCGATACGGTCCTGATCCTTCCGGAGGACGTGGCGGTGATTCGCCCCGGCGAGAAATATCTTAAATCCAGAAAATTCTATGATACGCTCCTTACCAGAGCAAAAAACAACAAGTGGAAATATAAATTATATCAATTGTTCTTTATTCCCAACCGGGGCATCGCACGAAACCCGCAGAAAGAAAAAAACAGTTCCCGGGAATATTTGAAATATACGGGAAAAGTCATCCGTTCCATCAAATATTTTGAGATCGATCCTTTTAGTCCGATTGTCAGAGATACGCTCCTGATCCATGAAACCGGATCGACCCGTTTTCTGAATAAATTACACCGGACCACCCGTACAAAAACGATCCGCCATAACCTTTTTTTCAAAGAAGGAGATGTTGTCAATCCGGACATTATGGCTGACAATGAACGCTATATCAGACAGTTGCCGTTTATACGGGATGCTCATTTTGTACTCTTACCGGCAGGCAACAATCAGGTGGATGTCGTGGTAATCACACGGGATGTCTTTTCCATAGGTGCTGAATACAAATATTACAATATTAAAAAAGGAAACGTTTCCGTATTCGATAACAATCTCATGGGGCTGGGACAGAAACTCAACGTAGATATTCCCTACGATTTTAACGGGGATCATCCCGTCGGGAACGGTGCCGGATATGAGATCAATAATATCGGAAATAGTTTCATTCACGGAAAAGCAAGCATAAACAATACTTTTAAGGTGCAGTCCGCCGCTCTTTCCTTTCAGCGGCATTTCTTTAATCTTTTTACAAAAAATGCCGGGGGACTCACCTCAAGCATTACCTATACGCATGAATTGCTTAACCATGATACCGTCGAAGTCCCCTTGAAATACTTTTACAACGACATGTGGTATGCCCGTTCGTTTTTACTGAATAGCTCCCGGCGTGAACGTTTTGTTCTCTCGGGCAGATTTATTCAAAACAATGTGATGCAGCGTCCGCTGCTAGGAGAACAGGAGTATTACCAATACCAGCGGCACCAACTGATTCTGGGAGGACTTACCTACTCAAAAGACCAGTACTTCAAAACAGGGTTGATCTACAATTACGGGACCACGGAAGATATTCCTGAAGGGATGCTGGTTTCAGCAACCGGAGGCTATGAAATCAACGAGTATGGAAACCGGTATTATGCGGGCCTGGAATTTTCCGCTGGTAAATACTTTAATCACTTCGGATACCTGAACAGCGGCATTAAGATAGGAGGTTTTATGCCTAAGGATGTTGTCAACGCAGGGATTATAAATATCCGCACCAACTATTTCAGCCGGCTGGTCTCTATCGGGAAATATTATTACCGGCAATTTGTGGATGTCAATTTCACTACCGGCATAAACAGGTATAGCGAAGAACGACTGACCATTAACGACAGGTATGGCATCAGAGGATTGAGGAGTGACAGCCTCACCGGAATACGAAGACTGTCCATAAAAACAGAAACGGTGGCATTCAGCCCCTATTACCTTTACGGTTTTCGCTTTGTATTCTTTGCTTTTGCCGACCTGGGAGTCATTGATTTCGGAAACGTTCATTTTACCGACAATCAGCTGTATTCCGGTCTGGGCCTGGGCATCAGAATAAGAAATGAAAATCTTGTTTTCAGCACGCTGCAGATCCGTTTTGCCTATTACCCGGTTTTACCCGGGGAGGTAACTTACCAAACCATTGTCTTATCCGGAGAAAGACAGTTTTCCCCTTATAACTTCATCCCACACAAACCCGGCATCTTTGATTTTAAATAGTTTAAGGGATACATCTTCTTTGAATGCATTCTTATCTTACTCATTAACTATTACTTATCCTTTTATGCTCTGGAAAGGATAAAAATCAGGTCTAAATGCAATCATCGCCCCCTTCATATTGAAAATCTTATTATCTTTACTCTCAAAATAACATAATAAATTAAAGTAATAAAGTTATGAGTGTACTAGTAGGTAAAAAAGCTCCGAATTTCTCTGCTCCGGCAGTAATCAACGGAGAGGATATCGTTGATAATTTCTCTTTGGATCAGTATCTGGGGAAAAAATACGTTGTATTGTTCTTCTATCCTGCTGACTTTACTTTTGTATGTCCGACAGAGATTCTGGCTTTCCAGGAAAAAATGAACGAATTTGAAAAGAGAAATACCGCTGTAGTGGGCTGTTCTGTCGACTCACAGTTTTCGCACTGGAAATGGCTCCAGACCGAACTTCACGACGGAGGTATAAAAGGGGTAAAATATCCTTTGATCGCAGATCAGGCTCTGGTAATTGCCGAGAATTATGATGTGCTGGCCGGCGAATATGAATATGATGACGACGGGGAAGTAAGTTTTGAGGGAGTTCCCCAGGCCTATCGCGGTCTCTTTCTGATCGATCTGGAAGGGGTTATCCGCCACCAGGTGGTCAACGACATGCCCTTGGGCAGAAGTGTGGAAGAGGTGCTCCGTATGATCGACGCCTTGCAATATTTTGAAAAACACGGGGAAGTATGTCCGGCTGACTGGCATCCCGGTGAAGAAGCCATGGAACCCACCCATGAAGGAGTGGCAAAATTTCTGGGAAAATTGGAAAAATAATCCCGTTCGTATAACCTTATGAAACCTCTGCCTGCCGCAGGGGTTTTTTCTTTTCCCAAAAATGTGTAATTTACCGCAAAAGATTATTCATGGAAGACCTGCTATCGGCTTGTAGCTTCTTCATCGAAAAAAACCGGCTTTATACGGAGGGTGACCGCATTCTCCTGGCTGTCAGCGGAGGGGTCGATTCTATGGTGATGGGGAGCCTGGTGAACAGACTGGGGTATGCCACCGGGGTAGCCCACTGTAATTTCTCCCTGCGGGGAAATGAGTCCGACGGAGATGAGAATTTTGTGCGTTCCTGGGCGGATAAAAACGACCTTCCTTTTTACCATATCCGTTTCGACACCTATTCCTATGCCGAAGAACACGGCATTTCCATTCAGATGGCAGCCCGGGATCTCCGGTACGAATGGTTTCACCAAATCCTGGAAAAGGAAGGATACGACCGGCTTGCCCTGGCACATAATAAAAACGACCTGGTGGAAACGCTCCTGATCAACCTCGCACGGGGGACCGGCATCCGGGGCCTTTCCGGCATCAAACCCGGCAAGGACCGTCTCATCCGACCCCTGCTGTTTGCCACACGCAGGGAGATCCTTGAATATGCCGATCATCACCACATAAAATGGAGAGAAGACAGCTCCAACCTAACCACCAAATACACGAGGAATAAGATTCGACACAAAATCATCCCCCTATTCGAAGAAATCAACCCGGATTTTATCCACAGTGTTGCCGATACAGCCAGGAGGCTGGCCGGAGCTGAAGAAATTTTTTTCCGTTACATGGACGATGCCAGGGAAACATTTATGATGAGGGTCGGAGAAAAGCGAGTGATCCCCATTCATAAGCTCAAACGATCTCCTGCCGGAGAAGCAATTCTTTATGAGCTGCTTAAACCCATGAATTTTACAGGAGGCACCGTTCATGAGATCATGGAATCCCTGGACAACCCTCCGGGGAAACAATTCTTTTCTTCTTCTCACAGACTGATAAAAGACAGGGATTCCCTGATCATTACGCCCCTGCCCCGGAACGAACCGGAAAAAAGATATTATATAGAAAAAACCCAGACACAGGTCACAGACCCCGTCATCCTGCATATAAAAAGATTCACCCGCCCGGAAGGATTTATCATTCCCGACACGCGTAACATAGCGGTTCTGGACGAGGACAGGATCACCTGGCCTCTCATCCTGCGCCACTGGAAAAAGGGGGATTATTTTATCCCCTTGGGAATGAAAGGAATAAAAAAACTTAGTGATTTTTTTATCGACCGCAAGCTTTCCCTTGATGAAAAAGAAAATATCTGGCTGTTAACCGAAGGGGATCAGATCGTTTGGATTCTCGGCATGCGAATAGACGAAAGATACAAAATCACGGAAAAAACAAAAAATATCCTGCAAATCGAATGGATTCCCTGAACAAGCTGCTTTGATTTGTTATATTTTCGCATGCGAAAAAGAAACTACGTTTCATGCTGAAACCGGAAAATATGGAATCATTATACAATGAACTTCTGAAAGTTTGTACACCACAAATGTTTCCGGGTCTTACTTCTTTCTTCCATGCTATTGATGATCTCCGGAAAAAACACCGGTATATCAATATTGCCGTGCTGGGACAATTCAAGGCAGGAAAAAGTTCTTTTTTAAACCATCTGACGGGGCTTGATATTCTGCCTGTAGGTGTGACGCCGGTGACCAATGTGGTCACCATCCTTCAGTATGGAAATACACAAAAAATAACGGTTCATTTTCTGGACCGGAAAATACGAAACATTCGTCCCGGAGAGCTCCCTGAATATATCAACGAACAGATCAACACCAACAATCATAAACAGGTTGAGAAGGTGATCATTGCGTTGCCGGAGCTGGCTCCTTTCCGGGGGATCCGGTTTATCGATACCCCCGGCATCGGCAGTCTTTTCAAGCATAATACCGAGGCGACTTTCCAGTTTACCCCGGATACAGGCCTGGCCATTGTAGCCATAAACCCGGGCAATCCACTCTCGGAAAATGACCTCAACCTGATCCGGGACTTACGAACCTATACCCCCCGTATCTATATCCTTTTGACAAAAACAGACCTGTATGCGGCAAAAGATCTGGATGAGATCGAAAAATTCATTTACAACACCCTCGAGCAGCATTTTCAGATATCCTATACAATCTTCAGGTATTCCGTTCGAAAGAATGCGGTTCCCTTCAAAAACGAAATCCTCAAGGAAGTCATCCGTCCGATGGTCAGCCGGCAGGAATCGGTTATCCATGAGATCAACGCTTACAAAATACGGTCTCTGGCCCGCACCTGTATGAGCTATCTGGAGGCTTCCAGACAGGCTTCCCTGAAAGCCCGCCGTCAGAAAAATGAATTGCAGGAACTGATACAGCGGAACAGGGACAACCTGGATCGTCAACGCCGCGAACTGCAACTCATTGCACAAAATCATGCCGGCCGTACCCATGAAAAACTCACAGATATTCTGCTGGCCTATCATGAGTCCCTCTCCCGGCTTCTGAAGATCGAATTCACCAAAGATTACAAAACATGGCGCGGAAACCTCTTTGTCCTCTCCAGAAGATATGAGCAATGGATGGCCCGGCATCTGGCACGGGAAATACGAAATATCATAGACCACACGGAAAAAAAATGGATCAGATTGCTCAATGACCCGAGAAAACATTTCGAAATCTATCTGGAAAATGCCCGAAAAGAACGACGCGACAAAATCCAGGAGGTGCTGCACACCACGCTCCGGGAAGAACCCGTAAAATTCAGTAAACCGGAGATAAAAAAACCGGATATCTCAGTGTACTGGGCTTTCGACACCAACATTGACCTCCTCTGGTTCCTGATCCCCATGTTTCTCTTCCGGAAAGCTTTCGGACGTTTCTTCCTGAAACGTATTCCTGACGAAACGGAAAAAAATCTGTACCGTACGGTGTCCGCCCTTACTGAAATCATAAACCGTGAAATCTTCCGGATGATGGACGATACCCTGACCGTTTTACGAAATGACCTGATCACGGCAGAAAAGATCCTTTCCTCCGGAGAAGATGAAGCTGCCGTCCTGGAAAAGAAAATCAATATACTGCAGGAACTTCTCGGAAACCAACCGGAAGCATAGGCTGACCGGTTTCTGATTCATGGATTTTTGATACTTCACCTCCGGTCAGTTCTCCATTTTTCTAAACAAATAATACTGTAATCTATTTTATGTTGGTTTTTATTGTTCTTAAATAACAGAACCAACTATTCCCTATTTGCATTAGCATCTATAACCATTAGCAACTCCTTACTCTATGCATAATAGCAATTAGTCAAAATATTTATATAATTTAGTTATTTTTTTTAGATATTTGTTTAGATTTTTGTACGCATTGTAAATCTTCAGTAAATAAATTATGTGTGGTATTATAGGATACATTGGTCCGGACGAGGCTTATCCCATTCTTATCAACGGGCTTAAACGACTTGAATACAGAGGATACGATTCGGCCGGTGTCGCCGTCGCCGGGGACAAGGTCAGGGTGTTCAAACAAAAAGGGAAGGTAAATGACCTGGAGGTCTATGTCGGTTCCAAACCTGTACCCGGCCATCTGGGGATAGGTCATACACGATGGGCAACTCACGGGGAACCGGAAGATAAAAATGCTCATCCCCACCGTTCTATGCACGGACATTTTATCCTGGTTCACAACGGGATCATAGAAAACTACAACCGTTTAAGGGAAAGACTCATCGCCAGAGGGTACCGCTTTCAATCGGATACCGACACCGAAGTGCTTGCCAACCTGATTGAATATATTTATCTGAAAGGAAACATCCCGGCAGAGATGGCCATCCGCCTGGCCCTGAAGAAGGTGATAGGGGCCTACGGTCTGGGTATTATTTGCGCCGATGAACCCGATAAACTGTTTGCTGTCCGTAAAGGAAGCCCTCTGGTGCTGGGGTTAGGTGAACAAGCTCATTTCATCGCTTCGGATGCTCCTGCCATTATGGACTACACACGGAAAGTCGTTTATCTGAATGAGGATGAAATGGCAATTCTGAAATCCGACAACCTTACCATACAAAGCGGGAAAAACAATTTCCATAAACCGGTAGTCAATATTATTGACCAGGACATCGGAGATTTGGAGAAAGGTTCTTTCCCCCATTATATGCTGAAAGAGATTTTTGAACAACCCGCTTCGATCCGGGACACATTCCGGGGACGTATTTCGGAAAAACCTCTTTCCCTGCACCTGGGAGGACTGTTCCATGTGTTGCCTGCCCTGATGGCAGCACCCCGTATTATTATTCTGGGTTGCGGAACATCCTGGCATGCAGGACTTATCGGGGAATACCTGATAGAAGAATTTGCCAGGATTCCCGTGGAGGTGGAATATGCTTCGGAATTTCGTTACCGGCACCCCGTCATTCATGCCGGTGACGTGATCATTGCCATCAGCCAGAGCGGAGAAACAGCCGATACCATGGCAGCCATACGGAAAGCCAAAGAGGCCGGCTCGGTGGTGCTGGGAATATGCAATGTGGTGGGTTCAAGCATCCCGCGGGAAACCGTGGCCGGAGTATATACCCATGCCGGTCCTGAGATCGGGGTGGCTTCCACCAAAGCATTCACCTCACAGGTTACCGTGCTCACCATGATTGCCATGCTTCTGGCATGGAAAAAGGGACTTCTTTCCCGGGAACAGCTACACGGTTTTATCCATGAACTGGAAATGATCCCCGGAAAAATTCAGGACATCCTTGAACACAACCACAAAAGTATCCGCGACCTGGCCGACAAATACAAGGATGTCAATAACTTTCTTTATCTGGGCCGGGGTTATTTTTTCCCCGTGGCCCTGGAAGGAGCCCTGAAACTAAAGGAAATATCATACATCCATGCCGAAGGGTATCCGGCGGCCGAGATGAAACACGGTCCCATCGCCCTGATCGATGAAAACATGCCTGTAGTGGTCATCGCACCCAGGGATGATTCCTACGACAAGATCGTGAGTAATATCCGGGAGATAAAAGCCCGGAAGGGAAAAGTGATAGCCATCGTAAATGAAAAAGACACCCTGATTCGCGAACTGGCCGACCACGTGCTGGAGATACCCTCCACCCTCCAGGCCCTGAGCCCTTTGCTGGCCGTGATCCCGCTTCAGCTTCTGGCTTATCATATCGCTGTTCTGCGTGGGTGTAACGTGGATCAACCCCGCAATCTCGCCAAATCGGTAACCGTTGAATGATTAAATAAATATTCGAAACCATGCGTTCATTCCGTCATCTGACAAAAGAAGAGATCACCTTATTGGAAAAACAAGGGTGTAGTGCCGATAACTGGAATCAGGTGGTTGTCAACGAACCTTTTACCACCGGACGAATCGTAAATGTCAGTTTTTCAGGGGCTGTCACCCTGCAGCCGTTCAGAAAAATCTTTACCCTGGAAGACGGCCGGAAAGTTCCTGCCGGTTTGTACAATACAGCCATTCACCATTGTGAGGTCGGCCGGGATGCACACATCTCGGATATCCGGGACGGCCTTTCCAACTATAAGATCGGAGAGGAAGTTTTCATCCGGGATGCAGACAACATTGCCGTGGAAAATGAGAGCACCTTTGGCAATGGCACCGAAGTACATGTCCTGGATGAAACAGGAGGGAGAAGCGTTAAGATCGTCGACGGCCTCTCCGCCCATATGGCATACATGCTCGCGATGTACCGGCACCGGCCCGGGCTCACACGTGCTATGTACCGCATGATTGATCGCTACACCGAAAAAGTCCGTTCTTCCATGGGACACATCGGAAAACACAGCAGGATCCTCCACACCGGAACGGTCAAAAACGTAAACATCGGAGCCTGGTGTACCATTGAAGGAAGCAGGTCCCTGGATGAGGGAACGATCCACAGCAGTAAATCAGACCCTGTCTTTGTCGGACCGGGGGTTACCATGAAACATTTCATCTTATCCGAAGGAAGCCGTATCTCCGACGATGTGATCCTGGACCATTGCTTTATCGGTCATGCATGTGAAATGGGAAAACAGTTCTCTGCCGAACATTCTCTTTTTTTCAGCAACTGCATCGCTTATCACGGAGAGGCTTGCTCCGTCTTTGCAGGACCCTATACCGTTACGCATCATAAATCCACCTTGTTGATCGCAGGCATGTTCTCGTTCTTCAATGCAGGTAGCGGTACCAACCAAAGCAACCATATGTATAAGCTGGGGCCTGTACACCACGGGGTTATGGAAAGAGGGTCCAAAACCGCCAGCGACTCTTACATCCTGTGGCCGGCCAAGGTAGGGGCTTTCACCGTGGTTATGGGCAGACACTATAAAAATTCCGACACCTCCAGTCTGCCCTTTTCATACCTCATCGAAAACAAAGATGAAAGCTTCCTGTCGCCCGGCGTGAACCTGCGAAGCGTTGGAACCATCCGCGACGCCCGTAAATGGCCGGCACGGGACAAAAGAAACAGACCTGCCGATGCAGATCTTATAAATTTTAACCTGCTTAGTCCTTATACCATCAACAAAGTGATTGCCGGAAGAGATCTGCTGCAACGCCTCCTGGAATATTCCGGGGAGAAATCGGAGTTTTATTCCTTTGAAAATGTTAAAATCAGCCGCTCCGCCCTGTTGCGGGGAATACGACTGTACAACATTGCCCTGTATAAATTTCTGGGCAATTCTCTCATCCAACAACTCAACAGCAAGCCTTTCCGGGATATTGACAGTATGAGAAAAATACTTATTCCGGAAAACCATACAGGGAAAGGAAAATGGACCGATCTGGCCGGACTGATCGCACCCCTGGATGAGATCGAAACCCTGGCCGATAACATAGAAAACGGCAAGATAAAGCGTATGCAAAAGATCAGGGAGGTTTTCCAGGACTTCCATAAACATTATTACACCTGGACCTGGAACTGGGCAGCTGATATCCTTGAAAAAGAAACCGGGAAAAAAATCAGTGACTGGACCGTAGAGGATGTCTGCGATATGGTAAATAAATGGAAAGAAAGTGTAACGGAACTGGATAAAATGTTATATGAAGATGCGAAAAAAGAGTTCACCCTGATATCCCAGACCGGCTTTGGCATTGACGGGGATAAAAACACCAAAACCCTGGATTTTGAGCAGGTCAGAGGGAAGTTTGAAGAAAATCCCCAGGTGAAGTCCATCCAGGATCACTTGAGAAAGAAAAATGCTCTCGCAGACGAGATCACCGCCAAGCTTATGAAAATACGCGCCTTTGCCGGTAAGCCGTCTTAAATGATTCCCGACGCTTTTCCGATCTTCTTAAACACATCCAGCACATAGGTCAGCTCTTCCTCTGTGTGGGTGGCCATGTAGCTGGTGCGTATGATCGCCTGTCCCGGAGGCACAGCCGGGCTGATGGCCGGGTTGGCAAAAATACCGGCGTCAAAGAGCATTTTCCAGAAAGTAAAACAGTCCTCATCCGTTCCGATAACAATCGGGATGATTGGGGTATTGCTTTCACCGGTATTAAAACCAAGGCTTTCAAAGCCTTCTTTCATCATACGGGTATTTTCCCACAATCTTTCCACACGTTCCGGTTCCGACTCAATGATATCCAGACTGGCAATAACGGCTGCCACCGCCGACGGAGGCATGCTGGCACTGAAAATAAGCGAGCGGGCATGGTGCTTGATATAATCAATCACGATAGACTCTCCGGCAATGAAACCTCCCAGCGAGGCCAGAGATTTGCTGAAAGTCCCCATCACCAGGTCAATATGGTCATTCATGTTCCAGTACTCCCCGCTCCCCTGGCCGTGTTTTCCAAGCACACCTACCGCATGGGCATCATCAACATAAAGACGGGCGCCGTATTTCTCCGCCAGCTCTACGATGTCAGGGACACGGGCGATGGTTCCTTCCATACTGAAAACCCCGTCGGTGACAATCATCTTGCCGGTATCTTCATTTTCATAAAGTCTCAACACCCGTTCCAGATCATCAAAATCATTGTGCTTATATTTTACTACCTTGCCGAACGAAAGCCGGTAACCATCTACAATAGAGGCATGGTTTTCACGATCCACAAAAACAATATCATTCTTACCCACCAGTGCCGAGATAGCTCCCTGGTTGGTCTGGAAGCCCGTGCTGAAACACAGCGCTGCTTCTTTCCCGACAAATTTAGCCAGCCGGTCTTCCAGCTCCAGATGAATATCCAGCGTCCCATTTAAAAAACGTGAACCGGTACAGCCCGTACCATATTTTCTGGTCGCGGCGACAGAAGCTTCAACCACTTTCGGATGCCCGGTCAATCCCATGTAATTGTTGGAACCGATCATGATCATCTCCCGGCCCTGAACCATAACCTTCGTACCGGGCCCCGATTCCACAGGAAGGAAATAAGGATACCATCCCTCTTTAACAGCCTGTCTGGCCCTGGTAAAATTGTGACACTTGGTAAAAATATCCATTTTTGTTTTTTTTCTTAAAATTAAGTCTTTCAGGAAAATACCCGCTTAAATAAAGATTCGAATGTTTAGCAAAGATAAAAACAGATTGACACAAACAAACAAAAACCACTTTTTTTTATGAAACGGTTTATTTCCCCTGCAGCTTGTTTTTTATTATTCCTTTTGGTAAGATTGCATACGGGAAACCTAAAGAAGTGATCATGACTGACTCCCAGTGGGAAAAACTTAAACAGATGATTGCCGGAAAGGAAAAAGGCCCGGCCACCATCGGTTTCATTATTGACAGCCCCTGGCTTCCGGGTTGGAACAATCTGACAAAGCTCCAATACTACACCTCGGACCACCTGTGGTTTCAAGCCAATAAAAAAGCTATTGAATCTTTTCCCGGCGTCTTTTTCATCCCTGGTTTCTGGTCGGAATACGGGATGTGCACCGAACCCTCGGCCTTCGGATCCAGGCTTTCGTGGCACGAAGACTCGCTTCCCTGGGCCGGGAAAGTGATTCGCGATATTGCGGATATTCCTGCGCTGGAAATCCCGGATCCGGAAAAAGACGGCTTGCTCCCCTTCATGATCCAGCGGCTGAAAAATACCGAAAAAGATATCCTTGGCATGGGACACCGTATCCGTTTTGCCATTGCCC
The DNA here is from genome assembly GCA_024762655.1 of Bacteroidales bacterium. Classification (GTDB taxonomy): domain Bacteria; phylum Bacteroidota; class Bacteroidia; order Bacteroidales; family VadinHA17; genus DRPN01. The sequence goes on along the minus strand of JANTHB010000020.1, from coordinate 29,060 downwards.
GGGGGCCCCTGAATATCGCTTCCTATCTGCGGGGTACCACCGAACTGATGACAGACCTCATGATGTACCCGGAGGAAACCCGTACATTCCTGGACAAGATCACCGGATTTATCATACGCTGGCTGCAATACCAGAAAAAACAGTTCCCCTCTATCGAAGGCATCATGATCCTGGACGACCTGATAGGATTTGTGGGAGAAGAGGAGTTTACCTCCTTTGTACTGCCTTGTATGAAAAACATTTTCCATGCCTTCGAAGCAGATATACGGCTGCTGCACAATGATGCCCAGGGCCTCATCACCGCCGCACATCTGAAGAAAATGAATGTTAACATATTCAATTTCAGTCATGAGCACGGCCTCAATGAAATTCGCAAACTGGCAGGGCCGGGAGTGATTCTCATGGGCAATCTCCCGCCCCGGGATGTACTGGCCGCCGGTACTCCGGAAACGGTCAGAGAAGAAACAAAAAAAATGATCCTGGAAACACATGATCATTCCGGTATCATATGGTCGTGCGGCGGAGGAATGCCCCCGGGTGTTTCTACCGGGAACCTTACTGCTTTCATCGAAACCATCCATAACACCCTATCATAACTCCCATGAAAAGAAAAACTTACCTACTGGCTGTTTTCTCCTTCTTCTTTCCCGCCCTGCTGTTGGCCCAGAATCTTTATCAGGTGACAGTGGATGCCGGAGATTATGACCGTAAGGATTGTCCGGTTTTTATCCCCCTTAGCCTTCCCGACACCGGATCATTATCTATGCGCTGGCATCTGTATGAAAAGACTCACAAAGGAATCATTCCTGTTCTTTGCCAGCAGGATCATGCTCCTGCTTCCGGGATATGGTTTATCCTGTCCGGAACAACTCCCGGACATACCCAACGCACCTTCCTGCTGAAACAGGAAACGGTAAAAGCGACAGACACTGCGATGATGAAAATCCGGAAAACTTTTTCATCCTATGTACTGGAAAGGGGGTCCCAAAAGATCCTGAACTACCGTTTCCGTATCATGGCTCCCCCCGACGGGGCAGATCCGCTCTATCAGAAATCAGGATATATTCATCCGTTCTGGTCTCCCTCGGGAGAAGTGCTCACACGTATTCAACCCCGGGATCATCTGCATCACTACGGCATCTGGGGACCCTGGACCAAAACTCATATAAACGGACGCGAAGTGGATTTCTGGAACCTCGGAAAAGGCCAGGGAACCGTAAGATTCGCCGGACTACTTTCTCTGAAAGAAGGACCGGTATTTTGCGCCCTGAAAGTGCATCAGGAGCATATCGATTTCGGAGCCAACGGTCCTGACCGGACAGCCCTGAACGAAATCCTGGAAATACGGGCCTGGAATATCGGCGCCCGGGCCTGGCTGGTAGACTATACCACTATCCAGAATTGTCCCCTTTCTTCGGGCATCCTGCTCGATGCCTATCGCTATGGCGGAGGGTTAGGCTTCCGGGCTACCGAAAACTGGACCCGTAAAAACTCATCCGTATTGACCTCCGGGGGAAAAACACGCCTGGATGCCGACGGCAGCAAAGCACGATGGTGCCGGATCACCGGAACAATGCCTTCAGGGGAAAACGGCATCCTGTTCATGGATCATCCGGAAAACAGAGCCTTTCCCGAACCTATGCGCGTATGGCCCGTCGATGCCAACCACGGCCGCGGAGATCTTTTTTTTGAGTTTTGTCCCATCAGGCACAAAAGCTGGACATTTAAAAAAGGAAAAGATTACACCCTTACCTACAGAATGTTTATCTTTAACGGTGAAATAAGCCGTGAAGAGGCCGAAAGATTATGGAATGAGTTCGCCCATCCGCCGGTTGTAAAAATGGAAAAGATCAAATAATAATCGTTTAGACCTTTAAATCAATGAGATAAACCTAAAAGTTTTCAACCTATGAAACGAAGAAGTTTAATTATTTTCTTTTTGCTGACAGGCAGCATCATCCCTGTTTTATCCCAGTCTGCTCAATCTCTGTCCTCAGGGGGAAGGGGAAAACATGTACTCATCTATACGAAAAACGGGAAAGGGTATGTCCATAAAAACATCCCTGCCAGTATCAAAGCCCTGAAAGAGATCTGCGCCGGTATGGGCATTGTGGCGGATGCTACGGAAGACCCGGGCGCTTTCACCCGGGAAAACCTGAAAAAGTATGACGCTTTGATTTTTTCAAACACCAACAACGAAGTTTTTGACACAGAAAGACAGAAAAAAGCCTTACAGGACTTTATCCGCCGCGGGGGTGGGTTCGTAGGTATTCACTCGGCCAATGCTACCGAACGCAACTGGCCCTGGATGTGGGCCATGGTGGGAGGAAAATTTGTCCGTCACGCCCATCACCAGCATTTCGTTGTTGTAGTCACCGATCCTGATAATCCATCTACTTCAATTCTGCCAAAGAGATGGGAAGTCAATGACGAATGCTACTATTCCAATGAGCTCAACCCTGATATCCATGTGCTCTTATCTGCCGACCTGACCACCGTGGAGGATAAGAACAGGGATGAATACCCCGGCCGTACTTTCGGAGACCTTTTTCCCCTTTGCTGGTGCCACTCGTTCGACGGCGGACGGGAATGGTACACCGCCCTGGGCCATGACGACGAAACCTATAACGACCCGGTATTCCGCAAACACCTGCAGGGAGGTCTGTTGTGGGTTCTTGAGAAAAAGTCGAAATAAACAAATCTCCACCTGATTTTCCATCAATCATCTTATACATCATGAAACGCAGAAATTTCTTAAAAAACAGCATGGCTGCCACGACAGGCGCTTTTGTTGTACCAACCATTGTTCCTTCTTCGGTTTTCGGGAAAGAGGCTCCTTCCAACAAGATCAACATAGGACAGATCGGCTGCGGTCGTATCGCCCGGTCCTGGGATATGCCTGCCACTCTTAAGTTTGACCAGGCCCGGTTTGTCGCTGTAAGTGATCTGGATGCCCACCGGAAGGAAGATGCAAAAAAGTTTATCGAAGACTACTATGCAAAAAAGAAAGGGAAGAAAGGGTATGTTGATGTAAAGATGTATGACGACTACAAGGATCTGCTCCAAAACAAAGACATTGATGCGGTAATCATCAGTACGCCGGATCACTGGCATGTACAACCGGCCATAAAAGCTGCACTGGCCGGCAAAGACATCTATCTGCAAAAACCCACTTCACTGACCATCGCCGAAGGAAGACGGTTAAGCGATGTGGTGAATCGTCAGGGGGTGATCCTCCAGATGGGCACCCAGCAGCGGTCGATGCCCCAGTTCAGGATCGCGGCAGAACTGGTTCGCAACGGCCGTATTGGCCGGCTCCGCACGGTGAAGATCGGCCTGCCTGGCGATCCCGCAGGGCCTGACGCCCCGGAAATGCCGGTGCCGAAAAACCTGAACTACGACATGTGGCTGGGCTCCACCCCGGAAGTTTACTATACCGAAATGAGGGTGCACCCGCAACATGGATACGGCCGGCCCGGATGGCTGCGATGTGAACAGTTCGGTGCAGGAATGATCACCGGCTGGGGACAACATCATGTCGACTCGGCCAACTGGGGCATGGATACCGAATATACCGGCCCGGTGAGCGTGGAAGCGATCGCCCAGTTCCCACGTTCAGGCCTGTGGGATGTACATATGGACTTCATGGTCAAAGCCGAATATGCCAACGGTATCCAGATGTTTATCAGCCAGGGCTACACCAACGGCATACGTTACGAAGGCACAAAAGGATGGATATTCGTATCCCGTGGAAATTACGCTGCTACAGCCAGTGACCCCGTGGCTCAGGAACAAAACAAAAAAGCCCTTGACGCCAGCGACCCGAAGATTCTTACTTCCGTCATCGGCCCCGACGAGATCCATCTTTACAGAGCGGATGACCACCACGGAAACTGGCTGGACTGTATCAAGACACGAAAAAAACCCATTTCACCCATTGAGGAAGGCCACCGGGCCTGTACCGTCTGCCTGATCAGTCACATCGCCATGAAACTGCCCGGAATACATCATTGGGATCCGGTGAAAGAAAGATTCGTCAATGACGATGAAGCCAACAGCCGGTTGTCAAGACCTCAGCGGTACCCTTACGGGACAAATTATATCAAGATATAAAGAGGGTTTTCCCGAAGGGAACCCCCCGGCAAGCGTTTATATAACAGAGTTTAGAAACTATTATCATATTATTATGCGGACAATCATTTATTATCTCCTTGCAGGAATTGCCCTGGCCGGGGTCTCCTGTGCCGGAAATAAAGAAAAATCGGAAAAAGAAAACAATATGGGGAAAAAAAGCAACCCTGTCATCCTGATGACGCTGGAGCCGGGACATTTTCATGCAGCCCTGGTGCAGAAAAGCATGTATGACCAGGTATCGCCGACCGCATACGTATATGCTCCCCGGGGGCCTGAACTGGAGAGTTTTTTGAATTTCATCCATGGCTTTAACACTCGTGCTGACCACCCCACGGCGTGGAAGGAAGTTGTTTACAGCCACGCGGATTACCTGGAGAAGATGCTCCGTGATAAACCGGGCAATGTGGTCGTCCTTTCGGGGAACAATGCCCGCAAAACCGAATACATCAGGAAATCGGTAGAAGCCGGGCTGAACGTCTTTGCCGACAAACCCATGGTCATCACACCGGAAGCTTTTCCCCAACTGGAAAAAGCTTTCCAGGTTGCCCGGGAAAAAGGAGTGCTCCTTTACGACATCATGACCGAGCGGTATGAGATCACCACCATTCTGCAAAGGGAGTTGTCACAGAACCCGGAGATCTTCGGTACCCTGCAAAAAGGAACCCCGGAAAATCCGGCCCTGGTGCAGGAAAGCATCCACCGTTTCTATAAAAACGTGGCAGGGAAACCGCTCATCCGCCCGGCCTGGTTTTTTGACATTAAACAACAGGGGGAAGGCATTGCCGACGTGGGAACCCATCTCGTCGACCTGATCCAATGGGAAGCTTTTCCCGGACAGATCATCCGTAAAGAGGACATCCGGTTCCTCTCGGCACGACACTGGCCCACCCCGCTCACACCCGGACAATTTAAAACCGTTACGGGACTGGATACCTATCCCGGCTTTCTGAAAGAATACCTGACCGGTGATACACTGAAAGTCTTTTCCAGCGGGGAGGTCACCTATACCGTCAAAGGCATTACCGCCAGGGTCAAAGTAACATGGACGTATCACACACCGGAAACCTCGGACGCCCATTACAGCCTGATGCGGGGCTCCGGCTGCGACCTGTTTATCCGGCAGGGAGAAAAAGAAAACTACCATCCCACCCTGTATATAAGAGCTTCGGATAAAGAAGATCCCGGATTGTTTGAGAGAAAACTGGTAAAAGTGATGGCGGATGTTATAGCACTGAAGTATCCCGGCGTGGATATTGAAAATATTTCGGAAGGATTATGGGCTGTCACCATCCCTGCCAGGTATGACGTAGGCCACGAAGCCCATTTCAGACAGGTGACGGAGAAATTCCTGGAATATCTGCAGAAAGGAAATATACCCGACTGGGAGGTACCCGATATGATCACGAAATACTATATCACGACACAGGCGCTGAAAATGGCGGGAGAGAGGAAATAAGACAATAATAATCCAAAATAACCACAAGATCACTCCTTCCTCCGGCAGGGAATCTCAAAAGGCCATGCCGGCATCATGTTTTCATCATCTGCCGGAAACGAACCTGTGATAAAGTACAAAATATCAAAAACCATAACCATCTGTATAACAAGTAATTATAAGGCATGCCGACATTCCCTACGTAGAGGCCTACGTAGGAAAGACATGAGGTTCCTATTCACAAACTTTTTTACCTTTGCATAAAAGTTGAAAATATGGCGATACCCAAACTGTCTCTGAAAGAACTGAACAGCATGAACAAGGGCTCTCTGATGGAGAGCTTAAGCATCGAATATCTTGAAATCAAAGAAGGTTTTGTCAAAGCCCGCATGCCTGTAGATCCCCGTACCATCCAGCCGGTCGAGAATATTCTGCACGGAGGGGCAAGCCTGGCCCTGGCCGAGACCATCGGAAGCCTGGGTTCCATCCTGATGGTGGATGCAGATTACTTTGATGTACGCGGGGCCCAGATCTCTGCCAATCATGTAAAAGCCGCCACCACAGGCTATGTGACCGGCGAGGCCCGGATCATCTACCAGGGAACCAATACCCACCTGTGGAATATTGATATACGGAACGAAAACGGCGAACTGGTTTCTACTGCCCGTCTGACCAATTTCATCATCCCCAAACTCAGACGCAAATCCTGACGGTATGCTCAACCTCCTTATCAAAACCGGATATCCTTTTGCTTCCTTTCGTTTCCCGGGAAAACATGAGTTTATCAATATTGTGCAGACCCGGAAAAAGCCGGCTCTTTTCAGTCCGGAAGAGCTGGATCGTGTTTCCGGCTTTGTTTTTGCTCCTTTCGACAAAAAAGGGAAAGACCCCCACTTCATCATCCGCCATGATCTTTCCTATGCCTGGCATCCGGGAAATCCTGTCAACGCTCCTGTCACTCTGCCCATTCCCGGTGAAAACAGCAAAGAGCTTTCTTTTCCTGATACGGGCCGGGAAGAATATATCCGTCAGATCAGGCAGGTTTTAAAAGAAATCAGGAAAGGACGGGCAAAAAAAGTGGTTCTTTCTCGTCCCCGTTTGATTCGTTTACCGGAAGTTTTTGATTTCACCACTTTTTTCACCCATCTGCATCTGGCGTATCCCGATGCTTTTCTTTTTATGGTTTTTCTTCCGGGATCCGGTATCTGGGCGGGTGCCACCCCCGAACTGTTCCTGGAACAAAGCAGCAGGTACCTGAAAACAGTCTCGCTGGCAGGCACCCTGCCGATTGGGGAACCGGGGGACATCCCTTTCTGGGATAAAAAAGAAAAAGAAGAACAACACATCGTAACGGAATATATCCGGGAGACCCTGCATGCATCGGGCTTTGAGCCGGCAGAGATCAACGGACCCCATACCCGGGTAGCGGGCCGCATGGCTCACCTGGAAACAACCATCAACATCCCTTTCCCTGCCGATAGAAAAAAGCTGGCTGAGATCATCGGGGCCCTCCACCCCACCCCGGCAATATGCGGATATCCGAAACAGGCAGCCCTGGATATAATCCGCGAAACGGAAAATTACAACAGGCAATATTACACAGGATACCTGGGACCATGGAACACCCGTTATCCCTCCCGTCTTTATGTAAACCTGCGCAGCATGCAACTCCTTCCCGCACAACGGGAGGCAGTGTTGTATGCTGGAGGAGGGATCACCGCCGCCTCGGATCCCGGGAAGGAATGGAACGAAACGGTCATGAAAATACAAACATTGTTGTCCGTTCTGGAAAAAATGCCCAATTTTGTCCAATGAGTTCCTCCAAATCATACCTGAGTGTATTGGTACGTATATTTAAGGAAATGGGGCTGAAAAACATTGTTTTCTCTCCCGGTTCCCGCAATGCGCCCCTGATAATGGCTTTTTCTGCCGAGCCGGACATCCGCTGTCTGAGCATCCCTGACGAACGCAGCGCCGCTTATTTTGCCCTGGGCATCGCTCAGCAAACAGGTACGCCGGTAGCCATTGCCTGCACCTCAGGGACCGCTCCTCTTAATTATGGTCCGGCCATCGCCGAAGCTTACTATCAGAAGATCCCCTTGCTGGTGCTTACGGCCGACAGGCCCCCCGAACTGATTGACCGGGGGGAAGGCCAGACCATCCGGCAAGACAATGTCTATGCCAACTATATCAAACAAAGCTTTACTTTCCCCTCACAGACCGTTACGGAAGAAGAGCACCGGCACGCAGAACACATCGCCAACGAAGCCTGGAATATCAGCCTCTTTCCCGATGCCGGACCGGTGCACATCAACTTCCCTTTCCCGGACCCTCTGTATGATTTCGAGTATGACACCTCCGGAGAGGTACATCTTGTTCAACCGGGAAAAACGGTACCGGGGCCCGGGACCGGAAAACTCAACGAACTGGCAGGCCTGTGGAACCGTGCAGAAAGAAAAATGATTCTCACCGGGCTGTTGCCCCCGGATCCCCGGCTGGAAGAAATACTTACGGAACTCGCTCAGGACCCCTCGGTCGTCCTCCTTACCGAGACAACCTCAAATCTTTATATCCCCGGGGCCATCCCGGGCATCGATAAGGTGATAAGTACTGTTTCCGGGGAAGAAGCGGATGCTTTCCGGCCCGAAATCCTGATCACCCTGGGAGGGCATATCGTTTCGAAGATGATCAAATCATTCCTGCGCCGCCATAAACCGGCAGCACACTGGCACATCTCCCCTTCCGGCCAGCAGATGGATACTTTTCAGTGCCTTACAGAGGCTGTGGCCGCCCGCCCGGATGTTTTTTTCGACCGTCTCCTCCCCTTGCTGCACACCGGAACGGGAAATTTCAGAACCACCTGGATAAAAAGATACAACCGCAGTGAAGAGCGTCATCATACGTTTATAAAGGACGTCCCTTTTTCCGATCTGAAAGTCTTTCATATCCTGTTTGAGACCATCCCTGCCGGTGCATCCGTTCAACTGGCCAATTCCACGCCGGTGAGATACTCTCAGCTCTACAGGATGAAAAAACAGCTTACTTTTTTCTCCAACCGCGGTGTCAGCGGTATTGACGGATGTATTTCCACAGCGGCAGGAGCCGTTTTTGCCACCGGACGAGACACCTGGCTGCTTACCGGCGACCTGGCTTTCTTTTATGACATGAACGGCCTGTGGCATACATACGTGGATAACCATCTTAAGATCGTCGTCATCAACAATGGAGGAGGCGGAATTTTCCGTTTTATCGAAGGCCCCGATCGGTCCGGACAACTGGATATTTTCGAGACCCCCCATCAGCTTTCGGCCAGGCATGCAGCCGCCCTGTTCGGGATACATTATAAGGAAGCAAGGGATGAAACCACCCTGACACAGGCGGTCAACACCCTGGCCGGATCCGGCGAAGCCGCTATACTCGAGATCTTCACACCCCGCGAAGAGAACGGGAAAATCCTGAGAAAATATTTCAATCATCTGAAAAAATAAATGATCATGTCAGACCGTAAAAACAAAAGAGTATGGAAAAAAATCAGGGATTATGAAGACATTCTCTTTGATTTTTGGAACGGCATCGGCCGCATCACCATCAACAGGCCTGAAAAACACAACGCCTTCCGTCCCGAAACCGTCCGGGAGATAAGTGATGCCCTGACCCTCTGCCGGGAGAACCAGGACATCTATGTGATCATCCTCACCGGCGCCGGCGACAAAGCTTTTTGTAGTGGCGGCGACCAGTCGGTAAAAGGAAAAGGCGGATATATCGGCAAAGACGGAGTGCCCCGGCTGAACATCCTGGATGTACAGAAACAGATCCGTTCCATGCCCAAACCTGTGGTGGCCATGGTCAACGGATATGCCATCGGAGGCGGGCATGTGCTGCATGTCGTCTGTGACCTGACCGTTGCTTCGGACCAGGCGATCTTCGGCCAGACCGGCCCCAAGGTAGGCAGTTTCGACGCTGGTCTGGGATCTTCTTATCTGGCCAGCATCGTCGGTCAGAAAAAAGCCCGGGAAATCTGGTTTCTGAACAAACAATATTCGGCGCAGGAGGCGCTGGAAATGGGCCTGGTAAACCGGGTGGTGCCTTTGGAAGAGCTGGAAGATGCCACCGTAGAATGGTGTGAGATCATGATGAAACGCAGTCCCATGGCCCTGCGCATGATCAAACTGGGGATGAATGCTGCCCTCGACGGACAGATAGGTCTGCAGGAGTTCGCCGGAAATGCTACACTATTGTATTATCTTACCGATGAAGCCCAGGAAGGGAAACAGGCTTTCCTGGAAAAACGGGATCCGGATTTCAGGAAGTTCCCGAAATTTCCGTAATATTGCACCCGTACGGTGCAAGGATAAGAAAATGAATAAACTAAAATCATGGATAAGCGCTTTCCGTCTGAGGACGCTGCCTCTCTCCCTTTCCAGCATCATCCTGGGGGGTGCATTGGCCTATGCCGACAAACCTTTTCGCTGGCAGATCTTCCTGCTGGCCCTGGTCACCACCCTTTTTTTACAAATCCTCTCAAACCTGGCCAATGATTACGGAGACTATAGTCATGGCCTGGACAATCAGGAAAGGGTGGGACCGCAACGCAGCGTACAATCGGGAGCCATCAGCCCGCAGGAGATGAAAACAGGCATACTTGTTTTTATCGTTCTTTCTCTGGCCTCCGGTCTCTGGCTGATCTTCTCCTCCACAGGCATGACGATTTCTGTCGAAGGGATCGTTTTTCTGCTATTGGGTTTGCTGGCCATTGGCGCCGCCATAAAATACACCATTGGAAAACACCCTTACGGTTATTACGGATTGGGAGATCTCTTTGTCTTCCTTTTCTTCGGTCTCACCGGGGTGCTGGGCACCTATTATCTTATTACCCACCATTTGCGTGCAGATCTGTTTTTACCTGCTTCAGCCCTGGGGTGTCTCAGCACCGGAGTCCTCAACCTCAACAATATGAGGGATCTGGAAAGCGATAGAAAAAACGGCAAAAAAACTTTGGCGGTTTTACTGGGCCCCACGCTCAGCCGGTATTACCACCTGATCCTCCTCACCCTGGCCATCCTGTTCAGCCTGGTTTATATCATACTGAACTATCACAGCCCCTGGCAGTTTATTTTTCTGATCATTATCCCTCCCCTGGTTGAAAATATCAGGGCTGTTTTCCGGGCCCCTTCCCTTTCTGTTCTGGATCCGCTGTTAAAAAAACTGGCCCTGACAAGCCTTCTTTACGCCCTGGCTTTCGGCATCGGTATGTTGTTTTAAGAAACTCCCTGAATTGCTCACAGTAACGGCATATTCAAGGTATTGGCGGGGAGGATCCTTTTCATTGTCTAAATCAAAAACTCCCTTTGTTATTCGTGAAATATTATCTATTTTTACGCGCTTTCTAATAAAAACTGAATTATTCACCAAAAACCAGGAAAAATGAAAAAGATATCTTTATTAATCAGCATGTTACTTATAGCAGGCTTTACTTTTGCCCAGGAGGGAGAAGCGCCTCTTCACAAAGGACAGAAACAATTAAATTTCGGGCTGGGCTCCGGATATTACGGACTGCCCGTTTACGGAGGCGTCGATTTTGCCGTAAGCAATGATGTTACCATAGGCCCGGTTTTGCAAATGCGGTTTGGCTATGGATATGTGGATTTTGGGGGGTTTTTTCGCGGTGATTATCATTTTAACCGGATCATAGGCATTCCCAGTAATTTTGACTTTTATGCCGGTGGCAGTCTCGGCTTTTTTACCGGAAGCAACGGGCTTTATTTAAGTGCACAGGTCGGCGGACGCTGGTATTGGGATGAAAAATGGGGACTGAATGTTGAACTTGGCGGAGGTACCGGCTACGGAGGGGCCATTGGATTGTCTATGAAATTTTAAAGTTTCTCCTAACTGATATTCATAGAATTCCGTAATATTTTCAAAACCCGGATCCTTGTTCAAAGGGTCCGGGTTTTATTATCCCGGATGGCGCAACAGTGATTCCGAAAAAGTCTTCTACTATGCACCCGCCAGCCAGCGGAGAAGGCGGGTTTGAAGGTTTGTGGTTTTCGTCAACCCCATCCGGGGTTGTTTTGTGTGGGGGGTCTCTTTGTACCCCGGGTGGGACCGGGGCTATTCTCTGTGACCACTCCGTGGTCAATACGATGAATTACAAACCATTACTAACCTGAACCTTGAGGGGTTCCAGTAATCCCAAAGACCCCGGAGGGGTCGGACGAAAGTAGCCACAGTTCCACCTGTGGTATAAAGCATTCCATAAAATCCCAACCCCAGAGGGGTTGAAGAATCATTCCCGGATGGCGCAACAGTGATTCCGAAAAAATGCATCCGCCTGCGGCCGGGTATCTGGGAAATTGCGAAATTTGGGATTATCTTTGTACCATGGCACTACAAGCAACCTGGAAGAAGAAGAACCTGGTTTTTAAAATGCCCGCGCGTACTTCACGGGGGGTTATGCAGCACAAAGCTTCGTGGATCATCCGTGTGACAGACCCCGCAGATCCCACACTAGCAGGTTACGGAGAGTGCGGTCCCTTGCCGGGCCTCAGTCCGGATGACCGACCTGATTTTGAGGAGATCCTCGACAGGGCCTGCTCACGCATAGGGGCGTATAACTTCTCCCTCGACGAAATCCCCCGCTCTTTTCCCTCCATTCGCTTTGGGCTGGAAATGGCCTTGCTGGACCTTCAGCAGGGAGGCAAACAGCTTTGGTTTCCAGGAAATTTCACGGAAGGGAAAGAAGCCATCCCCATCAACGGGCTGATCTGGATGGACCGTCAGGCTGTCATGAAAAAACAGATCATCCGGAAAATGGAAGAAGGCTACCGCGTGATCAAGCTCAAGATCGGAGCCCTTGATTTCAAGGAAGAGCTGGATCTGTTGCACTTTATCCGCAAAGAATTCGCAGAAGATCATCCGGAGATAAGACTGGACGCCAACGGGGCTTTTTCACCGGAAGAAGCTCCCGAAAAACTTAAACGGCTTTCGGACTATGACATCCATTCCATTGAGCAACCTATCCGGCAGGGACAATGGGAGGAGATGGCTGCCCTGTGCGCCTCCTCTCCCATCCCGGTAGCCCTGGACGAAGAGCTGATAGGACGCTGGCAGGACGCTGAAAAAAACAAGTTGCTGGATACCATAAAACCTCACTATCTGATCCTTAAACCTTCATTGCTGGGAGGGTTCAAAGCCACCCGCGAATGGATCAGGCTGGCAGAGAAGAAAAATACAGGGTGGTGGATCACCTCTGCCCTGGAATCCAATATCGGTCTTAACGCCATAGCCCAGTGGACATACACCTTGAACAACCCGTTGCCACAGGGCCTGGGAACAGGCATGTTGTATACCAATAATTTTGATTCGCCCCTTTTCATACGCCACGGTCATCTTTACTACGATCCTTCCCGTAAACCAACCATCCGGTTTTCATGAAAGAAAGAAGTTTTTCATATAATAATTTCCTGATGGAAGGGAAACGGATTTACAGGAAGGACCTGCCGGATCTTTGTATGAAAAAAAAGAAAGATCCTGAAACAGGGCCCTATGAACAGGAGATATTTGCTTTCATTCAGGACTTTCTTTCACCCGGCAAAACCATCCGGTTGCGCACTTCCGGATCTACCGGCACACCCCGTAAGCTGGTCGTACGAAAAGAGAGAATGATAACCAGTGCAAGAATGACCGGGGATTTTCTGGGACTGAAAGCCGGGGACAAATCGCTGCTGGCCCTGCCGGTTACCTATATTGCCGGAAAAATGATGATTGTTCGTGCGCTGGTCCTTGGGCTGGATCTCTGGTTTACCCGTCCATCCTCCACGCCCGAAATCGATCAGGACTATGATTTCTCGGCCCTGACCCCCATGCAGGTAACACAATTGTTGCAAACCGGCAACAGGGATAAGTTAACACGTATTAAAACCCTGCTGATAGGAGGCGGCCCCCTGCCCCATTCTCTGGAATCCCGGCTACGTTCTCTTCCCAACCGCATCTTTCATTCCTATGGCATGACCGAGACCCTTTCCCACATCGCCATGCGTCGCATAAACGATCCGGGCAGCACCGGGTGGTTCAGTCCTCTGCCGGACATATTCCTGTTGTCCGGACGACAACAGAATCTGGTCATCTATGCCCCCGGAATTGTCGGGAAGAAAGCGCTGGTTACCCATGATGTCGTGGAATTCTCAGGAAAAGACAACCGGCTTTTTAAAATTTTGGGAAGAACGGACTACATCATCAACAGTGGAGGAATAAAAATATTGCCCGAAGAAATCGAAAGAAAACTGGAAAGCAGGATCCCTTTTCCTTTTTTCATAGGAAGTATTCCGGATGATATCCTGGGAGAAAAGATTACTTTGTTTACGGAATCCGGAAAATTATCCCCAAAGGAACGGGCTGACATTCGCCAGGCGGTCCTGTCCATTACGGATCCACACCGGCGTCCACGGACCGCGATGGCCGTTTATCCTTTTCTTTATACCGAAAGCGGAAAAATCAAACGGAAAGAAACCATTCAAAAAGCTTTACAATCAGGCAGCTTATACGATCTCTGAATCTCTTTGTTATTTGCCCCTGATTTTGTATATTAGCGATCCCGTTTTTGCAGGCCGCAAATCCGGACAGGGAAAGAACAGAAAAGAGAGAGGTTTAGCATGTACCTGACTTTATTGGAGAAAAAAGACAGACGTTTACAGGTTCATTCGATCGCCCGTAAGCTGGAATTTTTAAATGATTCTTTTCCCGGAGGGCCTCATTATAACTCATTCCAGAAAAAAATCAGAGACTATGCCTTTTCAATTCTCCAGGAAAATCCGGATGCTCTGGCATATTACCTGCGTAAGAAAAAAGGAAGGATCTGTTACGAACAATTGCGCTGGAAAGATTTTGCAGCCATTCGGTTACTGGATTATTCCGATCATGAGAAGCTTATACTAAAAGACCCCAACCGTCATGGAGACACCCTCGTTTCGGAACCATTGCGGTTGTTATGGGAAGGGCTGAAAGGAACCATCGCGCTTCATCCCGATTTTCTGGAAGATTTTTACCAACTGTTCCGGCAGTTGAAAGACGATAGAAAATCTCCGAAACCCGCTGTCAAAGTGGTAAAAAAATGGATGGATCGTCATCCCTCCGGACTCGACCCGGACATCATAGAAATGAGAGAAAGAAACCGCGACCGGATTTTGTTCTGGATTATCAGGAAAGTCGAAAAGGGCGGGATTCACGACCGCAAGTATTTTTTTACCTCGGAGAAAACCTTTGAAGAAAAATTACATACAGCACGACAGTGGTGGCACGAACGACTTTTTCATTTGCGTTTTGCCATCCGCGATCCGGATTCCCTGAATGAGATACTGAATTTCTCTCTCCCCGAAAAAACCATGAACATCCTCCGGGAAGCCCGGAAAAAAGGAATTCCGTTTTTTATCAATCCGTATTATCTCTCCCTGCTGATTTCTGACCATCAGGAATCATTTAAGAATGCCGATCTGGCGATCCGTGCCTATATGCTCTATTCCAGCCAACTGGTCCGGGAATTTGGACGGATTTCAGCCTGGGAAAAAGAAGACGAAGTGGTACCCGGCGAACCCAACGCCGCCGGGTGGCTCTTACCTCCCTATGAGAACATTCACAGAAGGTACCCCGAAGTGGCCATTCTTATTCCTGACAGTATGGGCAGGGCATGCGGAGGGCTCTGTTCGGTCTGCCAGCGCATGTATGATTTCCAGCGGGGACACCTCCATTTCGACCTGTCGTTGCTGCATACCCGGAAATCATGGCCGGAAAAAATGAAGGAGTTGATGGGCTATTTCAAAGCGGACAAACAGCTGCGGGATATCCTCATCACCGGAGGCGATGCACTGATGAGCTCGGATCAATCGCTGGAAAATATCCTGGATGCCGTATATCAAATGGCCCTGGAGAAAAAGAATGAAAACAAAAGCCGGCCGGAAGGGAAAAAATATGCCGAGATATTGCGCGTGCGCCTGGGCACCCGCCTGCCGGCCTATCTACCGCAGAGAATCACTCCGAAACTGGTACATATACTGAGAGAGTTCAGGGAAAAAGCCCTTGCGATTGGAATCCGGCAGTTTATCATCCAGACCCATTTTGAAACGGCTATGGAAATCACTCCCCTGACAAAAAAAGCCGTTGAAGCGCTCCTGTCCGCCGGGTGGATGGTCACCAATCAGATGGTCTTTACGGCAGCGGCCTCACGAAGAGGTCATGCCAATAAACTGAGACAAGTGCTGAATGATATCGGGGTAGTCACTTATTACACCTTTTCCGTAAAAGGTTTTATGGAAAATCAGGAAAATTTTGCCACCAATGCACGGATCGTTCAGGAAGCCAACGAAGAAAAAAGAGTGGGGAGAATCAGCAGGGCCTCCTCGGAAAAAATAAAGTCTTTTCCGGACCATGCAAGTGATATCCCGGATATGATCCGGAAAATCCGTGAACAGGAACAAACGCCTTTCCTGGCCACCGACCGGAGTGTCATGAACCTGCCCGGCGTGGGAAAAAGCCTGGGGTTTCGCGTTATAGGAATTACCGCCGACGGACGCCGTATCCTGGAATTCGACCATGACAAAACACGGAACCACAGCCCTATCATTGAAAAAATGGGACGTATCAGAATCATTGAATCCAAAAGCATAGCCGCTTACCTGCGACAGATGAAGGAAATGGGAGAAGACCTTTCAGAATATGAAGATATCTTCGGATATTCCCTCGGAGAAACAGAGAAAAGACAACCGGTTTACGCTTATCCCGGATATAACTTCCGCATAACCCACGAAATTAACAACCTGCGGTTGGAAGATTAGGAACGGGACCCCCTAAAATACCTTCCCTCAAAAAGAATCTTTCCTTTTTCATCCCAGATGGTTTTCCAGCCGTGCTCGACATCTTCCCTGAAATCTATCTGCATACGCAGTTTTCCGCTGGGAAAATATTTGCGCTGGGTTCCGTGAAGCATATCATCATGATAGAAGCCCGTTATTTTCAGAGACCCGTTCTCATACCACACCCTCATCTCTCCTTCCCTGCGTCCCCTCACAAGGGTCAGTTCTGACTTCTTTACGCCGTTGTCATACCACAAAGTCAGTTTTCCGTGTTTCACTCCCTGGTCGAAATGTGCCTCCACGATCTGAACCCCTTCTTCATTATACATCCTCAGCAGACCATGCCGGCGACCGGCCTTCACCTCCACTTCTTCTCCCACCTGTCCGTTGCCGTGACATGAAAAATATACACCGGTAAAAGGCTCACGGCTCTCGCTGTAACAAATCAATCCGTCAAAAATATCCAGATCTTCCGTCGATATATAAGCTGTCTTTTCCATCCGTGACGATAAAATATTTTCCGGACAAAATTACATAAACTCTCCGAAAGAATAGATTTTTTTCAATTATTTACATTATTATATACGTCATTAAATTATAACAACCTGTTTATCATTCATATTTAAAATTTCTTACTTAAAATGAATTTAAATTTCCATAAAATATGTTAAAGAATATGTTTTCTAAAAAGATAAGCACTTACATTTGCGCCCGGATTAAATGTTTATCAATTAACAAATAGAATATGGATTTATCAGTCAGTTACTTAGGGCTAAAGATTGACTCTCCTGTAGTAGCCGGAAGCTGCAGCATAACGAGCAATCTGAAAAATTTAAAAAAGATTGAAGAAAACGGGGCAGGGGCTGTGGTGTTGAAATCAATCTTTGAAGAAGAAATCTATAACGAATATGATAGCATCCTGCGTGAAGAAGCACCGGATGAAGATGAAAAGCTGCACAGGTATCTGGATTACTACGATTACAAAATCAAGGAGGACAACATCAGGAAGTATCTCCAACTGATTGCAGATGCCAAGAAGACAATCAACATTCCGGTGGTTGCCAGCATCAACTGTACCTGTTCACATGAATGGCTGTTTTTTGCCAAAAAAGTGCAGGAAGCAGGCGCCGATGCCATTGAGCTGAACCTGTTCATTATGCCCTCCGATTTCTCAAAGGAATGTTCTGATATTGAAAACATTTACCTGAATATTGCAGAAAAGATAACCGGGGCAGTCACCATTCCCGTGGCCATCAAACTGAGTTATTATTTCTCCAACCTGGGGGCTTTTGTCAAAAAACTGTCAGAAACTCCCATCCACGGGGTGGTGTTGTTTAACCGTTTCTTTCATCCCGACTTTGACATTGATCATTTCACCCTCAAACCTACCAATGTACTGAGCAACCCTTCGGATCTGGCAATTTCATTACGCTGGACTTCCATTTTGTCCGGACGCCTAAGCTCTGATCTGATCGCCTCCACCGGTATACACAGCCCCGAAGCGGTTATCAAACAGTTGCTGGCGGGCGCAGATGCCGTGCAGGTAGCCTCCGCTTTATATACAAAAGGGATCGGATTCATCAAAGAACTCAATGAGGGATTGACTGCCTGGATGCAAAAACACGATTTTCAAAATATCACCGACTTCAAAGGTAAAATGAGTCAAATCAACAGTCCAAATCCGGCCGAATATGAACGTGTACAGTTCATGAAATATTTCAGCGACAAGAAATACGATCTCGATTAATCTTTTTTACTACCTGCTATGGAAAAAACAACCTCTCCCGGTAAGTTCACCCGCTTTGTCTTGAGCTGGCTGATCCTGTTTGTGGTCTGGCTGATGTTCACCAGCACCCTGGCCATCCAGGAAGTGATCACCGGTCTGATTACGGCTTTTCTGATCGCTTTGTTCACAAGCCGTTTCTTTACCTGCTGTGACTTCAGTATTTTCTCTCCGGTAAAATTATTTTACATTTTCAACTATTTCTTTGTTTTTCTCTGGGCACTGATCACCGCCAATCTGGATGTGGCACGCCGGGTAATATCCCCTAAACTGCCTATCAATCCGGGAATTGTCAAGTTTAAAACCAAACTGACTTCTGATTTTGCCAAGATGGTCCTGGCCAACAGCATCACCCTGACACCGGGTACCCTGAGCGTGGACATCATCGACGACACCTATTATATTCATTGGATTGATGTTAAGTCACTCGATCCGGAAGAAGCTCATAAAGACATTGCCGAACAATTTGAAAAGATCCTGTTAAAAATCTTCTGATCATGTTACAAATTATCATTTATATCTCGTTAGGTTTCATTTTTACGGGGATTTTCTTCTCCACACTCCGGTTCATTTTCGGACCGACGGCGGCCGACCGTACCGTGGCACTGGATACCCTTACCACCATCGCCATGGCTTTGTTGGTGTTACTATCTTATATTTTCAACCGTTACATATACATTGACATTGCCCTGGTTTACGGTGTGCTGGGTTTTATCGGGGTGCTGGTCATTGCAAGATATCTGGAGGGCGCATTATGAATCAGATTCTCGAAATTATCGGAATGGTATTGCTGCTGATCGGGGGTATTTTCCTGTTTCTCGGCGGACTGGGTATTTTCCGCATGCCCGACACCTACAACCGGCTGCAGGCCGGTACCAAAGCAACCACCCTTGGAGGCATGAGCGTGATCCTCAGCGTGGGTTTGCTCGAACCCGGATGGTTTATCAAAACACTGGTATTGGTCATTTTTATCGCTTTATCCAACCCTATCAGTTCGCATGCCCTGGCCCGTGCCAACTACAAACGGAAAAACTACCCGTATCTGAAAGGCGGAAAAGAATACGACAAATACCGGGAAGTATATCAAAAAGAAGAGGAGGAAACAGCATGATCTATTATCTTATTTTAATATTTTTCCTGTTGTTGCTCATGATCGGGGCAGCCATTTATTCCATTGTGCAAAAAGACCTGCTGTATGCCGTGATCGGTACAGGTCTGATCAGCCTGGTGCTCTCTGTTCTGTTCCTGTTGCTGCAGGCCCCGGATGTAGCTCTGACAGAAGCAGCCATCGGAGTAGCTTTGACAACCATCATCTTTATCATTACCATCCGGAATACGGTACGGTTTGAAGATGAAGTATATCAAAAAAAACCTTCAAAAACTGAAGCAAAATGAAAATGAAAAAGATTTTGGTGATCTCATTGCTGGCTGTTTTCGGGGTTTATCTGACCGAAGCATTGTTTAAGCTGGACTTCGGAAGACAGTTCTTCCAGCAGGGTGTAAAGGATTTTTACCTGGTCACCACACCTATGAAATTACAGGTAGCCAATGTGGTTACAGCCATCGTAGTCAATTTCAGAGGCTTTGATACCCTGGGCGAGGTCACGGTGCTTTTCCTGGCCACCACAGCCATGGGAAGCATATTATATAAAGGAAGGCACCAGTTAGGGGAACGGGCGGTCCTGTTCTCCGGCAGCCGTATCGTAACCACCGGTTCCCGCTTGTTGTTCCCCGCCATTATCCTGTTGGGAGCGTACGTGTTCATCCACGGTCACCTGACCCCGGGCGGTGGGTTTCAGGGAGGGGTGATCATCGCCACCGGTTTTCTGCTCATGCTGATGGCTTATGCTGATTATTCCGTCAGCCATATCGTACTTTCCGTGGTAGAATCCCTGGCCGGTATCACCTTTGCCACCATCGGCCTGCTCGGAATGCTCCACGGAGGTTCTTTCCTGCAGGATTTCCTGCCCAACGGATCCCTGAACGATCTGCTAAGCGGCGGCATCATCCCGATCATTTACATTGCCGTCGGCTTCAAAGTAGGCGCCGAGCTGACCGGTTTGATCTATACTGCACTGAACGAAAAAGATTAAAAAAATGAATTTTACGCTTTTTGACCTGAAAATTATTGAATACTCCTTTTTTATAACGGCCATTCTGGTCATTATGATCGGATTGTACGGAGCACTGGTGAAAAAATCCCTGATCAAGGTCGTCATAGGCCTCTCTGTATTCGACTCGGGTATAAACCTGCTGCTGATCTCCGTCGGTTATATCACCTCGGGAACAGCCCCTATTTTTTCACCGGCCCTGGTGAAAGACATGCCACTCACGCTGGAGAACATTAAAAAACTGAGTGCAGGAATGGTAGACCCTGTACCCCAGGCCCTGGTGCTGACAGCCATCGTAATCGGCTTCGGGGTAACTGCCGTGGCCCTCTCACTGGTCATCCGGTTGTACCGGCATCATCAAACATTGAATATTGACGAAATAAAAAATCTGAAATGGTAGGAAGTCCTGTATTATTTATCGCGGTTCCGTTACTGGCGGCATTTCTGATCCCTTTGCTGGGGATGATATGGAAAGAATCCATTCGTATTCTTCCCGGATTGGTCTTGTTATACATGCTGGTACTGGCAGTCACCCTGTTGGGACAGGTGATGCATACCGGAACCATTGTGGAGATTATCGCCGGATGGAAGCCCCCCTGGGGGATCAACCTGGTCTTCAGCCCTTTTACGGGCGTACTGGCCACGCTCATGATCGGGATGGGATTTATCATCTGGATATACAGCTATCGCTTCAAAAACGTTGATTTTGAAGAAGCCAAGAAATACTTCATCCTTTTTATGATGCTGGTAACCGGTTCTGTAGGCATCGTGCTCACCGGTGATATTTTCAATCAGTTTGTATTCATAGAAATCACCAGCATCTCAGCCTATGCTCTGACTGCTTTTTACAAACACAGGGACAGTGCCGAGGCTTCGTTCAAATATCTGATGATAGGCTCCCTTTCTTCCATGTTCCTGTTGCTGGCGATCATCCTGATCTATTCGCAGCTGGGCACCCTGAACATGGCCGACATCGCCTCTAAAGCGCATCTGATGAAACCCGAATTCAAGATACTGGCGGTGATATTCTTCATTGTCGGTCTGGGCATTGAGGCGGAGATCTTCCCCCTGAACGGCTGGGCCCCCGATGCTTACGCCCAGGCTCCCGGCCCTGTGGGTGCCGCCTTTGCAGGCATTGTGGTAAAAGCCGGCGTTTATGCGCTGATACGCATTATCTTCACCTTGTTCGACGTATCCGGCACCCATCAGTTTCTGATCGTCATCGGTCTTACCACCCTGATTATCTCCGAAATGGCTGCCATCAGACAAGAACGCCTGAAACGTATGCTGGCCTATTCCAGTCTGGGTCAGATGGGGCTCGTACTTGTCGCCTTCGGGATAGGAACGGAAGAAGGCATTTTTGCCGCCCTGTTCCTGCTCATCAACCATGCCATCGGCAAATCCCTTCTCTTCCTCTCAGGCAGTTACCTGGTTTATAATTCTGCGGATAAATATATCAACGAAACCAACGGCATGGGGAAATTCTTGCCCATCACCTCCTTTCTTTTTGCCCTGGGAGCTCTGGCCGTCGTCGGAATGCCTCCCTTTTCCGGCTTCTGGGGGAAATTCTTCATGATGTCGGCAGCCGCCCATGCAAATATGCTGTTGGTAATCGCCCTGATACTTTCGGTAAGCCTTATTGAACTGGTTTACTATTTCAGGGTGGTCAACAGGATCTACTTCTACAAAAAAGAATCTCACATCGAACCCAAAAAACCAACTGTCAATGCAGTGATCGCTATGGTTACCCTGGGAGTGATCATCCTGGTCATCGGATTTTATCCGGATGTGATCTCCGGATACCTGCACCAGGCATCGCAGGCGCTGCTTGACAAGGGGAAATATATTCAGGACGTTTTATCCACCGGACAGTTACTAACCCACTAAGCTGAAGATATTATGAATATGATTTATATATTGTTTTCATTGATGTTCGGAGGGGCTATCCTCACCTTCCTGGCCCACAAAGTTTCCGGCCTGTTACGCGATATCCTCTTCGTATTGACGATTCTGGCAAGCACAGTCCTCTTTTACACAAAAATCCATACAGGGGATGCGGTTGACTTTTCCATCAGTGGGTTGCCCCTGCAGTGGGGCATTAACGCCTACGGCCGGATTTTTTCATTGATCGTTCTCGGATTGGGGGTTATGGCTTCTTTCTATTCCGTTTCCTATATGAAAGGAAAAGAACGGCTGGGATACTTTTACTTTAATTTTCTTATCAGTCTGATCTCCATGATGGGCATCCTGATGAGTCATGATCTGGTCTCTTTCTTTATTTTCTGGGAGATGATGACCTGGTCCTCTTATTTTATTGTTATTTACAACGGGAAGCACGTTCAGCGCAGCGGCATCAATTACATCCTCTTCAGTGCTCTCGGCGCCTATGCCATGCTCATGGCCATCGTGATGGTATATGCCCACACACAGAGCCTGATGATCCAGGATATGATGCAGGCCTTTCCGTTTTTCCCGGTAGCCTATAAGGTGTGGTTGCCCATCCTGTTCCTGACAGCTTTTGGCGTAAAAGCCGCCATGATGCCATTGCATGTGTGGGCCCCCGACGCCTATTCCGATTCACCAATGGCCTATACGAGCGTTTTCTCAGGAGCCTTGTCCAAAATGGGGATTTACGGGATGATCATTGTTTTCGTCACCATGGTAAATTACCTGCCCGATGATACCTGGTTCAGGGAGACCATTGCCTGGCTGGGAGCCATCACTGCCATTATGGGCACCCTCTGGGCCATTGCCCAGGATGATGCCCGCAAACTACTGGCCTGGTCGTCGGTAGCCCAGTTGGGATACATCATCACCGGCGTAGCTGTCGGCACACCGCTGGCCATGCTCTCGGCCCTGTTCTTATCGGTCATGCATGCGCTCTTCAAAGGAACCTTATTCATGGCGGTCGGAGCCATTGAAAAACAAACCGGCACCACCAAATTCAACGAAGTAACCGGCCTGATCCGCAAAATGCCCTGGACGTTTATTTCTTCCCTGCTGGCCATCATTGCTCTGGCCGGGATCCCCCCGCTGGGCGGTTTTGTAGGCAAATGGATGTTATACGAGTCCCTGATCAACAGCAACCATTATATTTTGGTAATCGCGATCTTCTTCGCCTCCACCTCCGCCTTCCTTTATTGCTATAAGTTTCTCTTCGGATTCTTCCTGGGCCAGGAAGAAAAAGAATGGGAACAGGTGAAGGAGGCTCCGGCCCTGATGGTGCTGCCCATGCTCATCATGGCCACGCTGTTACTGGTCTTTGGCGTTTTCCCGGGTATTGTCCTCAACCCTATTGATCTGGGAATGCAGACACTGGGCTTCTCCACCACGGCAGGTACTTTCTGGAGCATGTCCGGGCTGTTCAACGAATGGGGCAACCAGGTCATGTTGCAACCGTTGGTGTACGCTATAGGAGGCACTTTTCTGTTTTTCCTTATCCTCCTCACCGTAAAAGGATTCAAAGAAACCCGGTATGTCACGACAAAAGATATCAGTTCATCCGGTGAAGTACCTCTGGAACATGAAAACCTGACTTTCTCGGAAGGTTTTTACCAGCCTTTCCTGCGGGCTGTATGGCCGGTCATGAAAAGACGCATGATGTCCTACTATCAGGGATTTGGTCAGGGAATGGAAGCTTTCTTTGATTATCTCCGGAGAGTTTATTCGGGAAACGGACAAACCTATGCCATTTACGTCCTTGTCTTCGTTGTCATCTTATTACTCTTTAAAAACAGTCTGTTCGGTTAAAAACAAATAGAAAAATGAAAGAAATTTTGTATTATACATGGGGTGCGATTGTTTCATTTGTCGTGGCGTTCTCGGTGGGGATCACCTACATGGGGCTGAACCGGAAGATCACGGCCCGTGTCCAGAACCGGTACGGCCCGCCCTGGTACCAGAATTTCATTGATGTCATAAAACTTTCTTCAAAGAAAACATCTATCCATCATGGGGTAATGCAGCATATGGGGCCGGCATTTATTATGGTTACGTCTGTTGTATCCTTATTGGTCATCCCCATACTGAATGGAAATAAGTTTTTTCCCAACCTGAATTTCCAGGGGGATCTGATCTTCTTGTTGTACATCATGGTTTTCGGGCCGCTTGGGATGGCGCTGGGTGCCGGTCAGACAGGAAATCCCAACTCCGCTATCGGAGTTACGCGAGGGCTGAGCCAGATGGCCGGCTTTGAGATCCCCTGGGTCATGGCTCTGGTGGCCCTGATGATCCAGTATAAAACCACTTCGATCGTGGATCTGATGAATGTTCAGGTTGAATCGGGACGCTGGCTGATGTTCTCCTCCCCCTTTGCTTTTCTGGCGGCCGTCATGGCTATGCTGGGCATGTTCCGTTATGCTCCTTTTGATATTGTCGGGGCTCCGCAGGAGCTGGCCTCCGGCCCCATGTCGGAAAACGGCGGGAAATATCTATTTGTGATGATGTCGGCAGGATCGGTTTTTGCCTTTGCCAAACTCACCCTCTATGTAGATATTTTCATGGGAGGGGCTGATAATCTTATCATTCTGGTTGTCAAAACCTTTGCCCTGTATCTTATCCCCATGCTTTACGGAATAACCAGCCCGAGGTATCGTACGGAACAGTCCGTCCGCTGGTTCTGGGGATGGCCTTCATTTTTCGGATTATTGGCCATACTGCAGGCCGCACTTTTTTAAAATATTAAAACGATGATAAACGATAAAAACTCTCAAAAAATCGTAGATATTATTCAGAACTTTGCCCGTCAGCATTCAATATGGGTGCTGGCATACGGGACCGGCTGCGGCGCCATTGAGATCCCTCCCACCATGACCTCCCGGTATGATGCCGAGCGGCTCGGTGTCCGGGGAGCGGCTACACCACGTCAGGCCGACGTGCTGCTGATCACCGGCTACCTCACCACCAAGACTCTGAAACGTGTGATCCGTGTATATGAACAGATGCAGGATCCCAAATATGTCATCGGCTTCGGCTCCTGCACCATCAACGGCGGGATGTACTGGGATTCCTACAATACGATAAAGGCACTGGACCGTTATATGCCGGTGGATGTCTATATCAACGGTTGTATGCCGCGACCCGAATCGGTGCTCTCCGGTTTTGCCAAACTGCAGGAACTCATCCAGGCCGGTAAAGCCGACGGGGCAAAAAAATACAAGGAAAACCTGGAATGGTACCGTACCAACCAGAAAAAAGTCATACCCAACTGGCACATGCCCGAATATAACTGGTAAGAGTAAATAATATGGAAGAGATAAAAAAAGCGGCCATAGAAAAGATCACAACCCACTTCAGGGAAGTTACCGCAGAGCAACATAACGGAAACCGCGTAGATTTCTTTATCGGAAAAGAAGAAATTCCCGCCATTCTTTTTTACCTGAAAGATGAGATGGGTTATAACCACCTGTCTCACATCGCCTGTGTGGACTGGCTGGAAGAAAAAGAATTTGAGATCGTGTATATTGTCTGGTCTTATACCGACAAGATCAAGATTTTCGTTCACACACGCGTAGACCGGGAAAACCCGGTGATGGACAATGTGGACATGATCTGGCGCCAGGCCAATACGTACGAACGGGAGATGAAGGAGATGTACGGCATTGAATTTACCGGCCTGGAAGCTCCCGAAGAATTTTTGCTGGAAGACTGGGAAGGACCGCCTCCGATGCGCCGTGATTTTGATACGGAAGCCTATGCCCGTGAAAAATACTGGGAACGTCCCGGACGTGAGGATGCCCGCGATGTCAGAGAGACCATCATTGAACGTACGGGAGAAGAATTACCGGATTTTGCTAAAAAATACAAACGATAGATGAGAGAAAAAGCGACAACCCTGTACATTGGCCCGCAGCACCCCGGGATCACGGGAAATATGATGGTGCGGGTAAAAGTGGAAGGAGATACCATCGTCAAAGCCACCACCGAAGTGGGATATCTGCACCGGGCCTTTGAAAAGCTGATCGAAAAACGAAACTGGCTGCAGAGCTTCACGCTGCTGTGCCGTTTCTGTGTCCCCGAGCCCGATCCCGTAGAAGAGAGTTATGCCCGTGCTGTCGAAGAAATCGAAGGGCGTGAAGTCCCCGAGAGGGCCAAATATATCCGCGTCATGGTGCTCGAATTGGCCCGTATGGCCTCTTACATGTTGTGGTACGGAGGACAAGCCGGGTCACTCGGACTTTATACCGTCGGACAATGGAGCGTTGGGGACCGTAACTATATCCTCGACCTCTTCGAAGAACTTACCGGCGGCCGCGTATATCATATGTATATCTGGCCGGGCGGTGTGCGCCGCGATATGCCGGAGGGTTTTGAGGAAAAAGTACTCAAGACCATGAACTACCTTGAAAAACGTCTGGACGATTATGATGACCTGATGTTCGAAAATTCGATCTTCCAAAAACGAACAAAAGGGATCGGGATCATTGACAAGGCAAAAGCCATAGAATGGGGGGTGGTAGGTCCGCCGTTGCGGGGCTGCGGAATCAAACATGATGTACGTATTGACGACCCGTACGAGGTATATGACAAACTGGATTTTATCGTTCCCACCCACGAAGGAGGCGACATATGGTCCCGCGCACAGGTACGCCGTCAGGAGATAAGGCAATCAATACGCATTATCCGTCAGGTGATCGACAAGATGCCCGGGGGCGAGTTTTACAACAAGGTTCCCAATCCGCAGAAATGGACCCTGCCCAAAGGCGATGCCTATGCCCGTACCGAAGCCGTGCGGGGAGAAGTGGGCATGTACGTATCCAGCGACGGAGGAACACATCCCCGGAGAGCACATTTCAGAGGCGCAGCTTATGTACATGGCATCACCCTGCTGGAAAATCTGCTGGTGGGTGAAAACCTGGCAGATATATCTGCCATCATGAACAGTCTGGGCACCTGCCCGCCGGAAATTGAAAGATAATAGTTAACGTCAGAAAGGAATAGAACGATTATGAGTTTTTTTGATCTGAAAGGTACACTGAAACCGCTGACCGCACTGAAACAGTTCGGCAAGCAGCCTCATACACTTAAGAAAACACCTTTTGTCCCGATAGAGGCAGCAGACCGGTACCGGGGATTTCATTACAATGACCTGGAAGAATGTATCGGATGCGGCAACTGCTCCACGATTTGCCAGAATCAGGCCATTGACATGATACCGTTGGAAGGGATTGAAGGGAAAAAGGGCGATTCGGGTCTGCGACCCAGGATAGACCACGGCCGCTGCTGCTGGTGTGCTCTGTGTGTGGAGGTATGTCCTACCGGTAGCCTCAGCCTGACCAAAGACTATATGTATGTCAGCGACGATCCCGACACGTTCCTGTGGACACCGGGCGTGGACAACCCTCAGGGGGAAGAAAGAAAATCTTTTATAAGCACCGAAGCCACCTCTCTCAACGACTTTGCCCGCATCCCCATGCCCGAACTGGAAGGGATGGAGAGGGTCAAGTCCTTCGCCGAGGTGGTGCTGGGATACAACGAAGAACAGGCACGCGCCGAAGCCAGCCGCTGTATCAGTTGCGGGCTCTGTACCGAAGCTTGCCCCGAACATATGCACATCCCCGAGTATATCAACGCCATTGCCCGGGCCAACGATGCAGATGCAGTCCGTATTATCTATGACAACAACCCGCTGCCGGAGATGTGCGGGAAAGTATGTACCCGCCGTTGTGAAGAAGTATGTGCCATCGCCCACCGCGGAGAACCGATTGCCATACGCTGGCTGAAACGGTATGCTACCGAAACGGTGAATAACGCCGACCTGATCAAGGAAATCGTCAATCCGGAAATTAAAGCACCCAACGGGTTTAAGGTAGGTATCGTCGGCGCCGGACCGTCCGGACTGACCGCAGCTTACTACCTGGCGCTGCGCGGCTTCGACTGCACCATCTATGAGGCCCATGCCAAAGCCGGCGGGATGACGATGTACGGAATCCCCAAATACAGATTCCCCGAAGATAGTCTGGACAAACAGATCGAATACATTCAGAAAATCGGCGTTAAGATCAACTTTAATACCAAAGTCGGAAAAGATATTTCCTTCAAAGAGATCTATGATAAACATGATGCAGTCTTTGTAGGTGTCGGATTTCCCAAAGCTTGGACGTTGGGCGTGGAAGGAGAAAACCTGGAAGGCTCTATCCAGGCCGTCAACTTCCTGTATGAGATCAACAACGGCAAGAAAGTGGATATTGGGGACAAGGTGGTCGTAATCGGCGGCGGAAACGTTGCCATCGACGCAGCCCGCGTCTCCCGCCGTCTGGGCGCCGACGTAACCATCCTCTACCGCCGCCGCGTACAGGATATGCCGGCTGACTGGGAAGAGATCGAAGGCGCCGAGGAGGAAGGCGTACACATTGTACCGCAAGCCATCCCGATCCAGTTCCACGGAGATGAAAAAGGCCATGTGAAAGCCGTCGAATACCTGCTGGCCGAGATGGTCCCCGACGAACGGGGCGGACGTCCCAAACCGGTAGCCATCGAGGGCAGTAACAAAACCATTGAATCTACGGCTGTGCTGGGCGCCATCGGCCAACAAGGCGACTACAGCTTCCTGGAAGAGGAATTTGCCGAAAAGGTCAAGATCGAACGCGGACGTTTTGTGGTCAATGAAATCCAGCAGACCACCGATCCGAAGATCTTCGCCGGCGGAGATGCCGCCAACCGCACTGCAGATGCTATCAGCGCCATCGCCGACGGCTATCGCGCTGTCAAAGGCATCGAGGCCATGCTGGTGAAAGGGAAATAGTTCCCGGTTC
>JANTHB010000019.1 GCA_024762655.1 Bacteroidales bacterium | reverse complement strand
GGTAAGTACCATAAAACAAACGGCAAACTCATCTTTTGAAACATCAATGCCTACATTTTGTTTCTGAATCTTTTCCATTACAATTTAATTTTTTAGTTTTACTTAATAGTTAATCATAATGGACTTTCTTCACAGTTTTTACTCGTTTTTAATTCAAGCTTGTAAATTGTTTACAGCTTTTGATACTTTGTCCAAACTCAGAAGAAATTGGAAGACAGGATGATTTCTACGTAACGATATCAATAAAATTATTGTATCTGGGGCCTAACTCTTTCCTGTCTTCCCCCATTATTCCGCGAACATACAACATTAACGGAAAATGGTCCAAATCTTTAATTTGCAAACATACGAGGGAGCTACGTAGTATTCCGGGGCGTAACTTTGGGACAACCTGTTTTTGAGAATGCCTGTAGGTATCAGCATATCAATGCATTATATGGTTTAAAAATTTTTCTACGTAGGAAACTACGTAGAAAATATTTTGTTAGATGTTCAACGATCATCGTTCCTTTCACCATTCCTTTTCTCCTTTCTCCATCTCTTTATACTTATCCCCCAGGAGATACAGCCAGCGGGAGATATGGCTGATGGCTTCTTTGGTTTCGTCCGAAATCTTATCTTTCCGGATATTCAGCAACAGGTAGGCATAGGTCCCTTCCAGGGCAATTTCCACATCGTGGGCCTGGGGATGATTGATCTTCTTTTCCAGGATCTCCAGGTCGGGCACAGCCTCCCGGAATACTTCGGCATAAACACTTTCTTCGGGGGTCTGCAGCAGGCGTTTGTGTAACGCATACAGGTCGTTCATGGTGTTTTTCAGATATTGAAGATGCCCTTTTTTCTCCAGGTGTTCATCGTGCATCATCCGGATCATGTGGTGATACCAGTCACGGATCTCGCTCATGATTTCTTCCGGCTGGTTATACTGGGACACCAGTTCACGGTGGATGCGTTCTTCTTCAAAGTTCAGGGCCCGGAGCGTATTCTCGATCTGAAACATATAGAGCAGATACTCGATAACATTTTCTTTCTTCTTTTCTTTGGCAATTATCATGGGATATGGTTTTAAGGCTTTTCATTGCGAAAACGGTCTATCATCCTTCTTTCTTTTTTGGTGGGCCGGCCCAGGCCTTTGGGCCGGAAGACTGCCCTTCCGGTATGGGTGATTTTCTTTCTTTCAAGCTCTTCCGCGGGCGTAAGATCTTCCATGTACTCCCCGGCAAGTTTTGCCGAGGTTCTCTTTGCGATAAGATCTTTAACACGGAACACATAATGGATGTTATCTTTATGTACGGTGATGATATCATCCACCTGAATGTTTTTCGCGGGTTTCAACGGTTGACCGGCGTGGGTCACCCGGCCTTTACGGCAGGCCTCGGTAGCCTGACTGCGGGTTTTGTAAATCCTGACAGCCCACAGCCACTTGTCGATTCTGACCCCGCTGGAGTGATCGGTCATGTTGTACGGTTTGTGCCGGGAGGCGATGGGGCTCCCGGTTAATTAAACAGATTCATGGTACGTTCAATGCCTATGGTAGCAAAAGACCGGATCGTTTCTACTGCCCTGTGGATATGGCCGGGCAGGTCTTTTTTCTCTTCTCCGGTCCATTCTCCCAGTACATAATCCACTTGTGTGCCGGGCGGGAAGTTATGCCCGATGCCAAAGCGCAGACGGGGGTAGGCTGCGGTGCCCAGGATCTGGTTGATATGAGCCAGCCCGTTGTGTCCTCCGTCGCCACCTTTGGGCTTAAGCCGCAACTTCCCGAAGGGCAGGGAGATATCATCGGCTACCACCAGCAGATGATCTAACGGGATCTTCTCTTTTTTCAGCCAGTAATCCACTGCGCGGCCGCTGAGATTGACAAAGGTGGTGGGTTTCAGCAGGATCAGCCATCTGGATTTATATTTTATGCGGGATACAAACCCGTACCGGCGGTCCTCAAAACGGCCCTCCCCTGATTGTGCCAACGCTTCGACAATGCGGAACCCGATATTGTGACGGGTATTTTCATATTCGTCACCGGGATTTCCGAGCCCTGTGATCAGGTACTTCAAAACAAAGGGTTTAACATCCTGTTATTCGGAGGCTGCTTCTTTCTTATCCTCCCCTTCGGCCCCTTCAGCTCCTTCAGCAGCTGCGGCAGCTCTTTCGGCAGCAGCTTCTTCAGCAGCTTCCTGGGCTGCAATTTCTTCGACACTCAGTTTAGCCAGACGCGAAGAGATAACCCCTGCAACCATGGCCTGACCGGGATCCAGGATCTCCAGATTGTCATAGTGCAGATCGCGTACTTTCAGAGACTGGCCAATGTTCAGGTCGGTGATGTCGACTTCCAGAAAATCAGGCAGATGCTTCGGCAAAGCACGAACGCGTAAGGTGCGCCGTTTGACGGCCATTTTCCCGCCGGCCTTGATCCCGACAGAGTCCCCTATGACATGTATAGGAATATTGATGTTTACTTTTTTATCATCAAATATCTCCTTGAAGTCAATGTGAAGGATATGGTCCGTTACCGGATGAAAGGTGATTTCCTGCAGAACCGCTTTGTGCTCTTTTCCGTCAATGAACAGATCCACCAGGAAAGCTTTGGGGGTATATACCAGCTTCTTGAAAATCTTTTCTTCGGCGGCGAAATGGATATTTTCCTTGCCGCCATATAAAACACAGGGTACATGCCCTTCTTTACGCAACTGTTTGGTGGCTTTTTTCCCGGTTTCTTTTCTTTTGCTTGTTTTAATGACCAGTCTTTCCATTACTACAATTTTTATCGTGCTACTCAGAGGCACCGCAAAAAATAATGCCCCCCCATCGCACGTGGTTAAACGTTAAAATTTTGAGGGTGCAAATATAGATAAATAAGATAAAAGATAAAAGGTAATAAGATAAAAGATAAAAGGTAATCTTTTTCCAGGCAGGTTCAGATCCGGTTTATTGTAAAAACCGTGTGCTGATGGATTGATAATTATAAACTTTCTGGATGATATCTGCCAGAAGGTTTGCCACGGAAATGACATGGATCTTGGGACTTTGCTTTTTCAGGGGGATAGAGTCGGTTACGACCAGTTCCTGCAGGGCCGACTGTTCTATGTTTTCGTAGGAGTCTCCCGAGAGGATCGGGTGGGTGGCGCAGGCTCTGACAGAGAGGGCCCCCTGTTCTTTCATCATGTTGGCAGCTTTGGTGAGTGTGCCGGCCGTGTCCACCATATCGTCGAGGATCACCACATTTTTCCCTTTCACATCCCCGATGACGGTCATCTCCCCCACCACATTGGCTTTCTTACGTTGTTTGTAACAGATGACCATTTCGGCATTCAGAAAACGGGAATAAGCATTGGCACGTTTGGTGCCTCCCATATCCGGTGAAGCTACCACCAGATTGTCGAGGTTCAGGTTTTTGATATACGGAACGAACAGAGAAGAGGCGAAGATATGATCCACCGGCACGTTAAAAAACCCCTGAATCTGGTCGGCATGCAGGTCCATGGTCATGATCCTGTCGGCGCCGGCAGCAGACAGGAGGTCCGCCACCAGCTTGGCCCCGATGCTGACACGCGGTTTGTCTTTCCGGTCTTGTCGCGCCAGCCCGAAATAAGGCATGACAGCCACCACCTTGTAAGCAGAGGCACGCTTGGCGGCATCGATCATCAGAAGCAACTCCATGAGATTCTCAGCCGGCGGGAAGGTGCTCTGGATGATAAATACGCTGGCACCCCGGACCGACTCTTCGAAAGAGGGTTGAAACTCCCCGTCACTGAAAAGCTGCACGGAACTTTTTCCCAGCTCGGTGCCCAGGCTCTCGGCGATTTTCTCGGCCAGATAGCGACTGGCTCGTCCTGAAAAAAACTTTAGGGGGGTGTTGAAGGACATCTTTTTTGTTTTTGTTTGTAGGAATGCAGGGCAAAATTACAATATTCCGTTTATAAGCATCCGGCGGACACGGATTTTTTTTAACGCTTTTTGAACATAGGATTTGTCTTTTCTATAAAATCGAGGATTTCTTCTCTGCCCATACCGGTTTTGGCGGAGGTGATAAAAATGCCGGGAGCGGTTTCCCAGCGTTGTAATGTATGCTGCAGGAATACCTTCTTGTTTTTTTCCAACTGGTTGGAAGATAGTTTATCCGCTTTCGTAAAGACAACGACAAAGGGAATGCCTTGTGCTCCCAGATAATCCATGAATTTTTTATCATTGTCAAGATCCGGATGACGGACATCGATAAGCAGGAACAGACTCATCAGATTTTCCCGGTGCAACACATAGTCTGTGACCAGATCTTTAAATTTCCGGATCTTTTTCTTACCTGTCCTGGCATACCCATAGCCGGGAAGATCCGCAAGATACCAATCCTCATTGATCAGAAAATGATTGATCAGTTGGGTTTTTCCGGGGGTTGAGGAGATACGTGCCAGGCTTTTGCGTTGACACAGCATGTTGATCAGGGAAGACTTGCCGACGTTTGAGCGGCCCGTGAAAGCATACTCCGGAAGCTCCGGCGCGGGACACAACTTCAGGGAGGGACTGCTTCCGGTAAATTTGATCTGGTGAATGACCATAAGGCACGAGACTTATTTTCGATTCCGGAGGGGACAAAGATAGCAATATTTACGGCTCTGTTTTATATTGAAATCCGAGTTTTGTCAACCCTTCCTGAATCTCAGGAGAAGACATAAACAGTTTCCACAGCAGGCCTGTTTTATGGTTTTCGATCATCACCACGACGGGGCCCTGGTCGATGGCAAGATACCGTTGCGGGAACCAGTCATATTGCGGAGAAAAGGCGTCGTAAAAGCCGTATTTCCCCAGAAGCCGGTCGCCGTACTTTTCATAGAATCCGCGGATAGCCTGCATGGCGTACTCGGGTGCATAAACGATGGAGGATATGGCAGCCGTGGGGGAGATTACCCCCTTGTCAGCCCCCGGTTGATGTGCTGCATACCCGGTTGTTCCGTCTTCGTTCCTGGAGTAACTGGCTGTCAGACCCCAGCAATCCGGCCCGTATCCGGTATAATGTCCCGGATTGTCAAGACACCACTGCCTGTTGATCAGGGTCTGGTTCACATTTTCCTGCCAGTAATCGGCATACTGGTCCCGAAGACCCTCCGGATTGAGGCCAAGATAAGAGTAATGAGCCCAGAAAAGGGGCCCTCCATAGGTTAAAGCATAATTATGTTTCAACGATAACTTGTACCCGTACGTTATGACGGTTGTATCTATGTCTCCGTTCCTGGCCCAACCCTGGTGGTACACCTCAGGGGATACGGGATAGGTGGGCGAGGAGGCGGCGAGAATATAATAGATAAGGCATTCATTGTAGCCCCGTACCGGGAAATTCATTTCCCAGCCATAGTTGGGAGACCAATGCCAGTACAGTACGTTTTCGCCGTTTTTTGTAAACCAGCTCCATTCCGCTTCACGCCAGAGGGTGTCTATGGAGGCGGCAAGAACCCTTTCTTCGGAATTACCGGTCCGGAAATATTGTCTGGCAGCAAGAAGCCCCTGGAACAAATAGGCCGTCTCTACCGCATCGGCGCCGTCATCCCTGGGAGAAAAAGGCTTTACTTTTCCCGTTTCACCCTCCAGCCAGTGAGGCCACATCCCGTGAAAACGATCGGCATGTTCCAGGAAATTTACAATTTTCCCGATTCTGGCAAACCCCTCCCTGCGGGTTATGAAACCTTCTTCTATTCCTGCAATAACAGCCATAATGCCAAAACCCGTACCTCCCGTGGCAACAATGTTTTGATCATTCTGCGGATAAATGCCGTCGATATGAATACGTTCACGCGCAGCCCCCGAATGAGGCTCTGCCCCCTCCCAGAAATATTGAAAAGTGCGTTGCTGTACCTCTCGCAACAGTTCCTGATCGGTGAGAGGAGGAGTCCCCTGCAGGTCTGCTTTGCCGGGATGATGGCAGCCCGTAAAGGCATTTGCCAGGAGAATGCTGAACAAGAAGGTTCTGATTTTTATCATGCCAGAGGTGTTTTGCCGGAAGCCGGGGTTTTTAACCATTGTGCGGAGATTATCTTAAAATCTTTTGTATGAGCCAGATGATAAAGCTAAGTACGGCACTGAGCAGGAGCATGGAGGTAAGGGGAAAATAAAAGGCGAAATGCTCTCTGCGGATCCGTATGTCTCCCGGCAGATGCCCGAACCATCCCGTCCTGCCGGCTAGCGCCCAGATGATCACCCCCGTAATAACCAGAATAATACCGGTAATGATCAGTATTTTGCCAAGATGCTGCATGGTGGTTTTTTTACAAAAATATATAAAGTTTCCGTTATCCTTTCCTTTTATCCGGGTAACCCGTTACAACCTGCCTTTATGAAAAACCAACCTGGCGCAACTTTGCGTTTTCTTTGCGTAACAGCTATTCCGCAAAGAACCGCAAAGAGGTCGCGAAGGACCGCAAAGTTTTTATATTGTACTAACATAATATATTCCAGACATATAAATTTTTTAATCCAGTGCGAAACTTTAGTTTATTATTTTTGGCTCTATCAAATTACATCTTATCACAATAAGGCTATATGCCGAAGGACATATCGTCCTATACCTCCGCTTAGGCGGAGGTTTTTGTTTTCAGCTCCTGCATCATCCTTTCAATGTCCCTGTAATTCCTGACAACGAATTTTTGCCGGGCAGGATAACGGTTGAAAAGATCCTGTTGTTTTTTGTTCATTTGTGCGTTTTGGTATTTGGCTTCGATCAGTACCTGATCCCTTATCACAAAATCTATCTCTGTCCGGTCTTCATAGAGATAGGCAGGGCCCAGTTTTCTTATCTTCAGAAAAACATAATTTTCGAACAAAGCTCCTATGTCCCTGAATCCGGTAAAAAGGTTGCGTATCCCCAGGTCTGAAGCATAGATCTTTCTCGGGGAAAGGATCCTTTCGTTGGTTTTCCCGTGACGTACCATAAGATGTATCAGATAAGTGTCCGAAAAATATAATAAAAAATACTTGGTAATACCAAATAATAAATATCTAAAATGATTGGTAGTACCAAATAAATAAAAATAATAATGTTTGATATTACCAAATGATTTATGGCGAAATGAGTCTTGCTCCGTACCGGAATTTTCTTTATTTTCGCCCTTCCTGAATTACCAACCAAAAACATTACCATAATGAAAAAGAATGCTTTATTCCCGGGACTTGTATTGTTTATTGCCTTTTTACTGGCCGGCTGTACCGGCAAAGACACCTCTCAGGTTAAGGAAAACGCTTATCCTGTTATCCCCAAACCGGTGAAACTGGTAAAGAGTAGCGGGCAGTTTACTTTCACGCCCCAAACGGAGATAAAGTATTATCCCGACCATGCCGGCCTGAAAGACATCGGTGAATATTTTTCCGGGATGTTGAACCGTTCCGGTGGATTTACCATGGATGTGGCTCCTGCCGCCAGGCCCAGGGCTGCCAAAAACAGCCTGCTAATGGTGCTGGATACTACCCTGGACATGAATCCGGAGGGTTATCTGCTGAACATAACCCCCAAAACGATTGAGATAAAAGCCAAAGAACCGCGGGGTATTTTTTACGGCAT
Source organism: Bacteroidales bacterium (assembly GCA_024762655.1). GTDB lineage: Bacteria > Bacteroidota > Bacteroidia > Bacteroidales > VadinHA17 > DRPN01. Next base: position 38,931 of record JANTHB010000019.1, on the reverse strand, counting down.
ACAGACCTTGCGGCAATTGTTGCCCCCGCAGGTGGAGGGTGCTGCCAAAGCGGAGAATGTTACTTTTTCCGTACCGTGTGCCAATATAGAAGACCAGCCCCGTTTCCCGTACCGGGGACTTCATCTGGATGTGGGACGCCATTTCTTCCCGAAAGACTTCATCCTGCGGTATCTGGATATGATGGCCATGTATAAATACAATACATTTCACTGGCATCTGACCGAAGACCAGGGATGGCGGATCGAGATTAAGAAATATCCGAAACTTACGCAGATCGGATCCTGTCGCAAAGAAACACTGGTCGGATCTTGGGAAGGTGAAAAAGAGGCCAGATATGACGGCAAGAAAGATTGTGGTTATTATACACAGGAGGATATCAAAGAGGTGGTAGCACACGCTAAAAAGCTATATATCACGGTTATTCCGGAGATTGAAATGCCGGGTCATTCCCTGGCTGCTCTGGCTTCTTATCCGCAACTGGGTTGTACCGGCGGTCCCTATGAGGTAGCTACGCACTGGGGTGTCTTCAAAGACATCTACTGTGCTGGCAATGACAGTGTCTTTACTTTTCTCGAAAATGTATTGACGGAAGTGATGGATCTTTTTCCCAGCAAGTATATCCATATCGGTGGGGATGAAGCCCCGAAAGACCGGTGGGAAAAATGTCCGAAATGCCAGGCTCGCATCAAAGCCGAAGGACTGAAAGATGAGCATGAATTGCAGAATTATTTTATTTCCAGGATTGAAAAATTCCTGAATGCCCACGGACATAATATAATAGGATGGGATGAGATCCTGGAAGGAGGTCTGGCTCCCAATGCTACGGTGATGTCGTGGCGGGGGATCAAGGGGGGCATCGCTGCAGCCAAGATGAAACATGATGTGATCATGACACCCAATAGTTATTGCTATTTTGATTATTACCAGGGAGATAAGGATAAAGAGCCACTCGCCATTGGAGGTTTTCTGCCCCTGAAAAAAGTTTATTCCTACGAACCGGTGCCCGCAGAGCTGACGCCGGAGGAACAAAAGTATATCCTGGGGGCCCAGGGAAATGTGTGGACCGAATATATGGCTACCCCCGATTATGTGGAATACATGGTCTATCCGCGGGCCTGTGCCCTTTCGGAGGTGGACTGGACCCCCGCAGGAGAAAAAGATTATGATGATTTTGTGAACCGGTTGAAGGCCAACCTGCAACACCTGAAAGTAATGGGTGTGCATTACAGACCGCTGGGTGAATAAAGCAGTTTATTTATTTAATACAGATATTAATATTATGAAATCAGACATCTTCAGATGGCTGAAGGTCGTCTTCAGCATATTATCATTTTATTTACTGGGTATAGCCGTTACCGGCCAGCCGGCCGTTACTTCTCCGAAAGAATATTTCGGACATGAGGTAGGAGCGGATTATCAGTTGTTTACCTACAAGCAATTTGCCGGTTACTGGAAAATACTGGATCAGCAGTCCTCCCTTTTTAAACTGGTTGAGATCGGCAAAACAGAGGAAGGCCGGCCCCAGTATATGGCTATTATTACCTCTCCGGATAACATGAGGGTTTTGGACAAATACAGGGAAATATCCAAAAAGCTGGCATTGGCCGAAGGGCTCACGGATGAGGAAGCCCGCCGGCTCTCAAAGATCGGAAAGCCGGTCGTCTGGATCGACGGGGGATTGCATGCTACCGAGGTGGTGGGAGCCCATCAGCTTATCGAACTGTCGTGGCAGCTAGTGAGCAGGAAGGATCCCGAGACCCTCCGTTTTCTGGACGATCTGATCATTTTGCTGGTGCATCTGAACCCGGACGGAATGGACCTGGTATCTTCCTGGTATATGCGTGAAAAAGATACTTTAAAAAGAAGTACTTCGGGGTTACCCCGATTGTATCAGAAATACATCGGGCATGACAACAACCGGGATCATTATATGGTGACACAGAAGGAAACTGAGAATGAAGCACGGATACAGTACCACGAATGGTTTCCTCAGATCAGCTACAATCATCATCAGACAGGGCCCAGCGATCTTATCGTTTTTGTACCTCCTTTCCGTGATCCTCCTAACTATAGATGTGATCCGATGGTCAACATCGGGAACCAGGCCGTAGGGATCAGTATCCATAACCGCCTGATCGCAGAAGGCAAAGCAGGCAGCGGGATGCGTAAGACATCAGGTTATTCGGCCTGGTACAACGGCAGCATTCGTACCACGGCCTATTTTCATAATGAACTAGGCATGCTTACCGAGATCAAAGGAAACCCCACACCTGTCAGACTGGCTTTTTATCCCGATCGCCAGCTTCAGACTATGGATATGCCGCTGCCTCACAAGCCCAGGATATTTCATTTCCGGGAAGCGATTGAGTATTCCATGACCATGGATCGTGCTGTGTTGGATTATGCCTCGAAAAATAGTGAGCAGGTGCTCTATAACCGCTACCTGATGGGTAAAAAAGCCATTGAAAAAGGCAGTAAGGACAGTTGGACGGTGTTACCTAAGAATGTGGATGAAGTGATCCGTAGAATTGCAGAGGATACCACATACAATTTTGCTTCACCCCAACTGGTGCGCAGGAGAGGAAAAGGATATGATCCGAAGTATTTCTCCTGGTTCCGGCTCCCTGAAAACCGTGATCCCCGCGGATATATCCTGCCTTCGGATCAACCCGATTTTCCTACGGCCACAAGATTTGTAAACACCCTCATCAAAAACGGAGTGACGGTCATGGTAGCTGACCGTGATTTTACGGTAAGCGGGGAAAAGTACCCCAGGGGTTCCTATGTCGTAAAATGTGCCCAGGCCTTCCGGGGGCATATCCTGGACATGTTCGAACCTCAGGATTACCCCAATGATTTCCTGTATGCAGGAGGGCCCCCCATCCCTCCGTATGACAATGCGGGTTATAACCTTTCTTACCAGATGGGTATTCGTTTTAACCGGTTATTGGAAGGTTTCGACGGTCCTTTCTCCAAAATAAAAGGACTGGCTAAGTTTATGCCGGGTGTGGTAAAGGGGACGGATCACGCGGCAGGATATCTTTTGCCCTACCGGTCAAACAATGCGATCATAGCGGTAAATCGGGCAATGAAGAAGAATATCCCGGTAAAGTGGCTGAAACAGACAGCGGGAGACGGGACAACAGGGGCTTTCTTCCTGGAAACCAGCGACCGACCTTTTATTGAAACATTAGCCCGGAATTTGGGGATAAGTTTTCAGGGCTTGCCTGCACTGCCGGAAACGATTTTTTCCACCCTGCATATACCCCGTATAGCCTTGTGGGACCGGTACGGAGGATCGATTTCTTCGGGATGGACCCGATGGTTGCTGGAGCAATTTGAGTTTCCGTTTGAGGTGGTTTATCCAAAAAGGATCGATGCGGGACATCTTCGTAAAGACTTTGATGTAATTGTTTTTGTGGATGGAGCTATCCCGGCAAAAAAAAGAAGAGCAAAAGCAGCAGTAGCACCCTATCTCTCCAGGCAACAACCTCCTGCATCCTCTGTCCCGCAAGAATACCGGAACAGACTGGGGCGGATTACAGCAGAAAAATCTATTCCGCAAATAGAAGATTTTATAAAAAAGGGGGGGACGGTTCTGGCACTGGGCTCTTCTGCCAACCTCTCCGCCTACCTGGGTTTGCCCGTAAGCAATCACATTGTGAACAGCAAGGGGGAACCCCTGAAAAAAGAAGAATATTTCATTCCTACCTCTATTTTACGTATCCGGTTGAATAAACGTCAGCAGATCACCTGGGGTATGCCGGAGCATGTGGATTGCATGTTCAGCAACAGTCCGGTTTTCAGGCTAAAACCCGATGCCGGTAAAACAGGGATCATCCCAGTGGGTTGGTTCGACAGCGACCGTCCTTTGCGCAGCGGATGGGCATGGGGGCAAGATCGTTTGTATGGCGGGACGACGATGTTGGAAGCAAAGATCGGCGAAGGCGACCTTTTTATCTTCGGCCCTGGCATTATACAAAGAGCCCAGTCGCACGGTACCTTTAAATTGTTCTTTAACGGTTTGTATATCTCAGCTCAAAAAAAGAGGTGAAAGCACCGAGGGCATAATGCTTTTTTAGCCTTTCCTTTCCCGTTCTTTTGTGGATAACAGTCCGCAGGCTGCAGCGATATCCTGGCCGCGTGAACGACGGATGGTCGAGATCAACCCTTTTGCTTTCAGCCGCTCACTGAACTGCTCCACCTCGTGTACGGAAGGACTGTGGAGTGAAACACCGGGGATCGCATGATAACGGATCAGGTTGATACGGCATTTCAAACCGTTGAGCAGCCGGGCCAGTTCCTTTACATGGGCCGGTGTGTCATTCAGCCCTTTGAAGAGAATGTATTCGAAAGAGATGCGGCGCTGCCCGTGCCAATCGTATTTTTTTACGAAATCAATCACGCGGCTGATGGGGTATTTTTTTTGCATGGGCATCAGATAAGCCCGTTCTTCATCAAAAGGAGAATGAAGACTGACCGCCAGATGGGCCTGGCTTTTTTCCAGAAAGTCTTTCATGGCAGGCAGGATCCCTATGGTTGAAACGGTAATGCGTCGCGGGCTAAAGGCAAAACCCCAGGGTGCAGTGAGTATATCAATACTTTTCAAAACCGCCTCCGGGTTGTCCAGCGGCTCCCCCATGCCCATATATACAATATTGGTGAGTTGTTCGTTTTCCGGTACCGAAACTACCTGATTCAGGATCTCTCCCGTACTGAGTTGTCCGTGGAACCCCTGTTTGCCGGTCATGCAAAAAAGACATCCCATTTTACAACCGACCTGGGTGCTGATACACAGGGTGTGACGGTTTTTCTCAGGAATATAGGCCGTTTCGATAAAATGGCCGGAAGCCACGGGGAAAAGATATTTTTTTGTCCCGTCGGCAGATTCCTGCATGCTCAGCGCCTCATGCAGTCCGGTAGAATATTTTTTCTTCAGTTTCTCCCTGTTTGTTTTGGAGAGATTGGTCATTTCGTCTATGGTGCGCACTTTTTTTTGATAGAGCCATTGGGCGATCTGACCGGCACTGTAGCGGGGTAGCCCTTCCGCCAGGACGATCTCCTGCAAAGCTGTCAGTGTCTTACCGAAAAGAGGTTCTTTCATGACCGGCTTTTTCTGGGATGTGTGCAAAGGTAGAAAAAAAGGCCGCAATGTTGCGGCCTTTTCCTGTATCCAGGAGCAAGACTGTTATTTGTTTACTTCCGTGACAACATAAATACCCGGATCCGCGTCGATATTTTCATTGGAGGTAATCTCGTCATCCGAATAGGGCATGCGTTGTGGTTGTTGTGTGCCTCCCGGGTTGAGCGGGAAAGGAACGATCAGATCACTGTCATCTTTGCGTAATCTTCGTACATCATTAAAAGGAATGAAGGTCCCAAAACCTGAAACATATCTTTCCTCAATGATCTCCCGCAACAGGGCTCTTGTATCATCAATGCCATCGGGGTTTTCCATGCCGCCATTGGCAAAGTCGGCTGCCACATACGCATCATACTGATAAGCGGAATCGGCAAAAGCGGCATTGAGACGGCCCCCGCTGTTGAGCCAGGCACGATAGTCATTCAGGTAGTTCAGGGCCGTGTTGAAGTCTACGGTCCGGGCTGCACATTCAGCCAGGATAAGCTGGTTTTCTTCATAACTTACCAGTTCCTGCGGCTCAAATTCACCGGCGATTCCCATATTGGTGACAGCCGGCTCTTCGATAACCGCAGAATAGAGAAAACGGGCATATTCATTGGTCTTGGCATTGTTCCTGGTAACGGCACTGGCAGGGTCCAGCAATTGCATCAGATAGCTGTTTCCCGTACCGATGTCTCCCTCACGTGAGCCGTTAAGCAACGTCCATAGCAGATTCTTATCGCCCACCTGACCTTCAATGCCCTGCGGGAAGAAAGAAAGATTGCCCTCATAGGATGCAATGCCCTGTTGTGCGGAAGCATACGCATTCCCATAATCTTTCATTTGAAGATAATACCGGGCTTTCAACGTGTTGGCGGCGGCGATCCATTTGGTTTTGTCCCCGCTAAAATAAATATCCTCGGGTATTTTCCGGGAGTCGGCATTGTTCATATCTGAAATGGCTTCATCCAGTAAAGCGAGGGCTGCCTGGAAAACAGATACCTGACTGTCAAATTTAGGATCTGAGATCTCCGGATTGTCGATTTCCGAGTAGGGGATATCTCCGAAAAGGGAAGCTGCCGTACCGATGGCATGTGCTTCCAGCACTTTGGTGATCCCAACCATCAACAGATCTTCGGGGACCATCTCGCGGATGGCTCTGGCATTGGGAATACATCCTACATAGATACGGCTCCAATCCTGGATGGATTCCACAGTAGAGAGACTATAGCCATAGATATTGGAATAAAGGGATTGAAAGCCGATCAGTTGTCCGCTATACATGCCCGATATACGATTGAGGTGGCCTGCATTGGCTACGGTATTGGCAAGTTCAGCCCCTGTTAGCAGCAACCGGGCGTCAATATCAGCCTGTACCAGATTGTTCGGATTCTCGTTGATGCCTTCCACGACTTTTTCACAGGAGGACAACAGAATACTCAATCCGGTAACAAGCAAGAATGATTTGATAAATATTCTCATAATTCTGTATTTTTTCATGTTACAATTACATTAGCTTAATAATTGATCGCAACAGAGAACAGGAAAGAACGGGTGCTTGGGTTCGTGAAATAATCCAGGCCAAAGCCGTTGCTTACCCCTCCCTGATTGATTTCAGGATCTACGCCGGGGATATTATCCCAAAGGAGAAGATTTCTTCCGGATGCCGAAATAACGAGAGACCCGAGTTTGGTCTTCTGTTTGAATTTCTGTGAATTAAGGGTATAACTCAGGGTTATTTCCTTGAGGCGTGTCCAGGTAGCATCATAGATGGCGAAGTTGTAGGCCTGATTGTCTCCAAAACCGCCGCCGATGCCGGTGCGGTACCAGGTTTCATCGAGGAGGACGGGACCTCCGCCAAAATCTTCCACGTTACCGCGTACTGTTGTCCCGGCGGGTATCACATCCCCATGGTAGTTGACCAGATCCTGATCCAGTGTCATCCGGTTGGCTGTAACGGTGGTGGTTCCAAACCTGCGCAGCACCCAAAGGGTACGCGGGGAATAGTCCCCTTTGTGGGAATGGGCAAACAGAATGTTCAGTCCAATCCCTTTCCAATGTGCCCTGACCCCGAGACTACCGGTCCATGCCGGATTTGGATCACCCAGGACAATCGGGCTGCTGGTAATCTGTGGAAAACCGTTGGCGTCGAGGACATAATGGCCTGATTCATCCATTTGTGAGCCGGTACCATACAAAACCCCTAACGGATAACCTACAATAGCTTGCGAAGAAACCGATCCGGGTGCCAGCCGGATGGTTTTGGTGCCGGCCAGGTCAAGAACTTTATTTTTGTTGGTAGCGAAAACACCATATACATCCAGACCAAAATTTTTATTCCTCAAGGCGCTGTATTCTGCTTCCATTTCAAATCCTTTATTATCCATGCTGGCAGCATTGGCATACTGGGTGTCAAACCCGGATGACGGAGACAGACTGACATTGATAAGCATGTCTTCGATTTTGTTCTGATAATAGGTGGCTGATAACGATAAGGCATCATTGAAAAAACGCAGGTCAGTCCCTATTTCCCACTCAGTTTTCATTTCCGGTTTCAGATGCTGGTTGCCCAGATCGTCGTTCAGCCGGAACCCTCCGCCGAACAGGTTAATATCCAGGAAGCTGGAGTAAGACCAGTAACTAAAGTCGCCTTCCACGGTCGTTTCAAACCGGTGGGGTGCAGGCTGTACCCCGACTTTTCCCCAGGAAGCTCTCAGTTTCCCGAAAGAAAAGGTTGTGGATTGCAGGTCCAGCAGTTTGGTGAATTGCCAGGCGGCATCAAAAGCGGGATAAAAGAAACTCCCACTGACACTTGAGGCAGCTTCCAGTCCGCCGGAAGCGTTGATGAATAATTGATTGAACAGATCAAAATTAAGCACATAGTACCCCCTGTTAGATCGGATGTGTCGGCGATAATTGGAATAGGTAGAGTTTTCCGCAGCAGTATTCAGGTCGGTCGTCGGCTTTCTGGAATCTACCAGAAAACCGGTGATGCGGCCGGAGTTAAAATATCGTTGGCGATCATTTACGTTCCATCCAAGAGTAACTCCCAGCTTGAAATCATCGGTAATATCAAAATTCCCATTACCGATCGCATCAAAGTTCAACTCCTGTTGTCCGATCATGTCATCGTCAAAAGTTCCTTCCCTGCGGCCGCCGCCCGCAGAATTAATCGGGAAAAAGTACAACCTTTTGTCATTGTTCCGGTCCACGCCACCCCGAAGTGTCAATTTAAGAAAGCTTACGGGAAGGATATTGACCTCCTGGGCAATAATAAAGCGGTCCACGGTGGAAGTATTTTTCTGTTCATTAATCGTCCAGAGTGGATTGTTGTAGGAAGGTGGACTGTTTCCCAGGTACCTCCGGTAAGCCCTGTGTGCGTTGGGATGAGCTTGTCCGCTGTTGTCATAATAGGTGCCGATATAATCACGGATATCAAAATCCGGAGGATTACGCAGCAGGCCGAGTAATAATCCGGACACGTTGGAACTCTGCTGAATACGGTTCGAGAAGTTGTGATTATAACTTGTTTTAGTGCTTGCATTCAGCCACTTTACCGGAAAGAATTTTACATTGAGTCGTACATTGGTCCTGTCATAGCTGGCATTACGGACGATCCCGTCCTGATCCAGTCTTCCCACGCTAAAGAAATACTGCGATTTATCGGTTCCTCCGCTCAAAGAGAGATCATGTTGCCAGAATCCTCCCGTGTGAAAGATAGCATTCCAGTTCTCATCAACGAATGTTTCCCTGGAATTTTTGGTAACCAGCGGATAATATTTCGTACCGTCCCTGGCCTCAAAGTATTGTCCGGATTCATCAAATACATCGGCTCCTCCCGGACGATCGGGAATATAATCCCCCCATGATTCCGAACTGGTAGGGCTGTAAACGCCGTTCCGGCCTTGTCCGTATACGCTCTGCAAGGGGTACCTTTTGTTAACCTGATCAAAAGAACGGGTTACCTTATAACTGATATTCAATTTTCCGGGCCGGCCGTTTTTGGTAGTGATCATCACCACCCCGTTGGCCGCACGTGATCCCCAGAGGGAAGCGGCAGCGGCTCCTTTCAGTATTTCGACCGATTCGATGTCATTGGGGTTGAGGTCATTAAGACGGGATTGCTGGGATGTACCGGCATCACGACCTCCGGTGATGTTGTTGCCCCCGCCGTATAGGGTGGAATTGTCCACGGGTATTCCGTCAACAATAACCAATGGAGCACTCGACCCCGTAATGGTGTTGGCCCCGCGGATGCGGATCGTCGTACCGGCACCCGGGTCTCCGTTTGACCTGGCGATTTGGACATTGGAAGCTTTCGATGCCAAAGCATTCAGGACCAACGGCTCTCCGGAGTTAACAATTTCATCCGATTTAACCTCAGAGGAGGTGGTTGCCGCCTCATCCTTCAGCACCTTGAAACCCAACGAGGTGATTACAACCTCTTCCAGTTTCTCTGTCGCAGGTTTCATGGTGACATCAATGGTGGTTTTATTTCCAACCAGTACACTGTAGGTCTCGTAACCCACAAAATGAAATTCCAGTACCGACTGGGATCCGGTTACCTGAATGGAATAATGCCCATCTGCATTGGTAATGGTTCCGTTGGTGGTGCCTTTTTCAATGATGTTGACACCGGGGAGAGTTTCTCCTCCCTCGTCGGTAACTGTTCCGCTCACTTTTACCTGGGCGAACAAAGTTCCCCCTGCTAACAAGAGCAGAATCACAAAGAAAATCTGTAATTTTCTCATAGGCGTAGATTTTTAGTGGTTAATAAATAAGGTAGTTAAAAAATTGGCAGGTTAACATTAAATACGAAAAGTTGCAAAAAATTGCTATTAAATGGAAATATGCTGTTTTATTTCGATTGGAAGTAAAAATGTATAATTATGCATATATTTAAATGTAATAATTATTTAAAACTAATAAAATATTTTTAATAAATCAATTTTTTCGGATGATGAATATTTCAGCTTTCAATTATTGTCTTCTTTAGCTTTATTTCCGGAACTATTTTAGCCGGCACAGGCCGGGAGAATAAGCCGGTACAGCCATTTGGCAGGAGAATGTCTATTTTGTGGGGCATACTTTCGTCTGAAGCAAATTTATTTTTTAATGATCAGATATTCCGATTTATCTTCCGGTGTGAAGACCTCCAACAAGTAACTGCCTGGTCGGAAAGGGAAGTATATTTGTTGGGTCTGAACGTTGTAAAAGCATTGCTTCATGAGCATCCTGCCGTTTATCGTAAACAGCCTGACGGTTACCTCCTGACAGGTTTGCTCCAGGTCGAGGGTAACCCTGTCGTTTACAGGATTTGGGTAGAGATGCATGTTTTTTCCCGCATGTAAAATGTTAAAACCGGACGGCTGACAAGTAAACGTATTGTTTACGGCACGTGCCATTTTATCCCACTGCATACTGTCGGCACGAAGACGGCTCTTTTCCTGTTCAATATGGATGAATGTACCGTAGGTTGTATCCGCATTTTCATGGCAGGGGTCAGGACTGTCACCGAGATATCGCCCCTGTACGTTGGTAAAGGCGATCAATCGGTTCCAGGAAAGATTGAGATGAGCGATTTGGAACGTGAGGACAGGGTCGATGGCAGCAAGTTCGTTCTTTAATAACAGAATATAGTCAGGGTTGGGTGTGATGCGGGTACCGTTGCTCATGATCACGTACGGATCGTCCGTGTGTTTGGCAAAACCGTGTAGCTGGATAAAGACGAGTGTACTGTCATACTGGTGCAAAGCTTCCGTAGTGGCCTGGAAAATGGAATTTACATTGTGTGCCGGATCGGATATACGAAACGATTCCGGTGAGCCGCTGCATACCGAGGTGGTACCCGAGCAGGTAGTATAGGCAGAAGAGTTGCAGCGGTGGGTTCCCGACAGACAATAAAACATTGCCCGGGATTTGCTGAAGACATAGATCCCTTCTTTCCCGGTGTTGCTGTCATACTTTGGATGGGGACACTGGATCACCACGTTCCTGCATCCTTCAGGATTGTATATATAGGTGCCCCAGAAAGGGCCCGATACAATCTCCCGCTCCATCACATAATAGTGCGTGCCATCATCGTTAAAATCAGTGATCGTATAATGCAAGCTTTCAGCCAGGGAAGCCGCTGTCTGATAATCGTGCGCCAGAAGGACCTTTATGACGTATCTCCATGTAGCTTTATCTGCGGCTGATGGAGGTTGGTAATCATTTTGGCCGGCACCGGGGAGTTGATCGATGATGGAATAGAGGTATCCCCTGATATTGCCGCTTTTCTGAACCTGTGAATTTGAAACAGGTCCGAAAGATAAAAATATCAGGATAATATAAACCGGAAGTAGCGCAGGTTGCCGGGTGTTACCTGATATTATGCTTTGTTTTTGTTTTTTCAATATCCATAGTTTTTATTGGGGAAAAAATAATAATAATCCCTCCCCCGGCAATTGCCCGGGTGACAGGAGAAAAATATGAAAAATAAATGGGGTTTAACTTTTTTCGGTTTTATGATCTGTAAGCAGGCAGGCAATGGTAAGCAGCCACATACTGTTGGCTACGTGAAAATAATTAATGGCATGATTTACTCCGAGAAAAGCTCCTTTGGTGAAAAAGTCGATCAGTCCGCCCAGCATAAGTAAAACGGCGACAATCCCTGTGATCCATGCTAATTTTTTCATGATCGTTGATTTTGGTTTGTAATAGGGTCCGTGTATGCAAGATACAAAAAATATGACAGAATTATTGTATCCCGAGGACCTGCTGCTGGCTGATCAGCAATTTTCTCAAATTTGCATACTCTATTTTCTGTACGGGAATGTTCTTCTTTAGGGCGAGAGATGCCGCATCTGCTGCTGACTGGCCCAAAATCATAAAAACCGGTTCCATCCTCACAGATCCGTAGGCAATGTGGGATGAGGAGACACATACCGGCACAAGCAGATTGGTAATTTCTTTTATTTTGGGAACAATACAGTCATAACTGATCGGATAAGGCCCCCCGGGATTTACCTCAATATCTCCTTCGTTCTGCACAAAACCGGCCGGATCTATGTATCGCTGTACATTGTGGGAATCCATATTATACGAACCCATCCCTATTGGTTTGGGTGTGGGTTTCAATTTCCGTAAGTGTAATTCGGTCATTACAAAATCACTTACCATACGACGGGCTTCACGTACATAAATCTGATGAGGCCAGTAATTGTTGTCCTGGAATTCATCTTTTGAAAAGCCCCATTTGTTGATTTCATCATGGATTTCCTGCGGGACCTCCGGACTATTTGCCAGGAACCATAACCAGCCCATCTGATAGTTTTTGTGCTGTTCTATGATCTTTTTCCTTTCTTCATAAGACCCTTCCGGATAATCATAATTCATGCCAATATAATCGGAAGAAAATGCGCCATGGTTATTTACATCGGTTTTTAGGTTTGGAGCAGGATCAAACTTCCTGAAAACACCCCGCCATCCCTTTTTCAGGTATCTTGCCAACAGCTCATACTGAAAGGGATCGTAATTTTCCGGTTTTTTGAAAGGCACTTTGTTTTCGGGTACTGTAGTAAGACATAGTCTGAAGTTATAAGCCTGGATACGGTGGTCTCCTTCTCCGTCTTTTCCCGGGTTCCCGGCATGCACCAGGGGCACCAGGCCGCTGGAAGGATCCCCGGGGATGACATACGGGCTGACGGGATATTCGAACTGGTGATAAATGGCATGTTTCTTTTCCACGCCGTTGAGCGTTTCCTGATAAACGGCGTTGGCTTCGCGGCCTGTGGTATAGCTTACTCCCGACGACGCCATCAGGTCCCCTTCATAGGTGGCGTCAATGAAAATCCGTCCGTAATACGTCTTGCCATCCAGCATGGATATGGATAAGATGTGCGTTCCCTCTTTTTCAACGCCTGTTTTTCTGTTCAGCCATTGATTCCGGAAAACATGAATACCTGTTTCAGCAATCATCTTTTCAAAGGTTTGTTCAGCTACATGAGGCTCAAAGACCCACATGGCATCATCTTCTTTTCGGTAATGGCTATATTCTTCAGGCTTTTGATATACCCAGGCTTCAGATTTGTCATAATATTCTTTCAGCCTGCGGTAAAACTCCCGTGCAATACCTCCAATGACCTCTTTTCGTCCCGAATCTGTCCAGCCCAGGCCGTTGGTTGTCATTCCCCCGAGATGTTTTTCCGGGCAAACCAGTGCCACGGATAATCCCAGGCGTTGCCCCTGAATAGCTGCTACAACCCCGGCAGAGGTCCCCCCGTAAACAACCAGATCATATTTTTTACCCGGGAACCGGGAGCTCTGATTACATCCCTGAAGAAGTACGAAACCTGTTATCAGAAGGGAAAAGATAATTTTCATGAAGTGTCAGAATGATTTTATTTTTTTACCACAACCGGTTCCAGCGGATCCTCATACACCCGGATCAGACTGTCCAGCTGATGGTGCAATTGCGTTTTAATATCTGCATATCCCGGATCGCTGATCACATTGTGCAGTTCCTGCGGATCCTTTTCCAGATCATATAATTCCCATTCGTCGATATCATTGTAGAAGTGAATCAGCGTGTACCTGGCCGTACGGATGCCATAGTGTCGCTTGACCATATGTATACCGGGGAATTCATAATAATGATAATATAGCGCCTGACGCCAATGGGCAGGGTGCTTTCCTTCCAACAAAGGGACTATGGACATTCCCTGGATATCCTTCGGGGTTTTTACGCCGGCCAGTTCCAGGAAAGTGGGAGCGAAATCAATGTTTTGTACCAGATCGTGGTTGCGGCTACCGGCTTTAACCATTGCCGGGTACCTGATCAGCAGCGGTGTGCGGAACGACTCTTCGTACATAAAACGCTTGTCGAACCAGCCGTGTTCGCCCATGTAGAATCCCTGGTCCGAAGTATAGACCACGATGGTGTTTTTGTCCAGGCCAGTTTCTTTCAGATAATCCAGGACCCGGCCCACGTTGTCATCTACCGACCGGATACAGGCCAGGTAGTCTTCCATATAGCGCTGGTATTTCCATTTTGTCAGCGAGTCCCCTGTGGGCGGATTTTCGCGGAATGCCTCATTGACAGGTTTATATACTTCGTCCCACCGGGCTCGTTGTTCAGGGGACATCCTGCCCAGGTTGTTCCGGTAAGCGTTGAAATACCATTTAATAAAAGGTTTATGGCCTGTTTCGGTAACAATTTCCGGGTCAATCTTATTGTCATTGCTCAGTCCCATGTTCTGGCTGATCAGCATCTCGGCTTCCCGGGCTGCTGTGCCCATGCCTTTATGATCATCGAACAGGGTGGCCGGCAGTGGGAACTTTACATGGTGATACAGGTCAAGGTATTTCCCTGCCGGCAGCCATTCACGGTGTGGGGCTTTATGCTGGTACATCAGCAGGAAGGGTTTGTTGGGGTCCCTTTTGTTTTTCAGCCAGTCGAGAGCCATGTTTGTGATCAGGTCGGTGACATAACCCTGCATGCGGAAAGTGTCTCCCGGTTGTTTGATAAAATCGGGATTGTAATAATGACCCTGGCCGGGCAACACACACCAGTTATCAAAACCCTGTGGCAGCGATTTCAGGTGCCATTTGCCGAAAACGGCGGTCTGGTATCCTGCCGCCTGCAGCATCTTTGGGAAAGTGGGCTGGTTGGGATCGAACCGGTCGCCGTTTCTTTTGAACCCGTTTTTATGGCTGAACTTGCCGGTGATGATTGAGGCCCTGCTTGGTCCGCAGAGCGAATTGGCCACAAACATACGGTCAAAGAGCATGCCTTCCTCAGCCAGACGGTCAATGTTGGGGGTGGGGGCCAGCTTGCCGATGGGATAGCCGTAAGCGCTGATGGCCTGGTAGGCATGATCGTCCGAAAGGATAAACAAAATGTTCGGTCGCGTAGCAGCTCGTTTTTTAGAGGTGCATCCTACCAGCAGAAAGGGAAGTAAAAGAAAAGGAATATACTTTTTCATAAGGCGGAGGGTTTTGGGTTAGAAATGATGGTAAAGGTAAAAAAAATAAACCCGGATTATGCAATAGAGATTTCGAAAAAATCTTTTATTGTGCACCCGCCTGCAGTCAGGTACTGGGTAAATGTGGGTTTATTTTTACCCACAAAAATGAACATAGAACTTTCTTTTTATTATTTTAGTTCGTCAGTAGTGATACTTCATGATAAAAAAAGAAGAGCATGAAAAAAAAAGCTGTATATATTCTTGAGATGGCCATCCTGATCATGGCTATACTTTCGTGTAGTGATGAGAGTAAGCCCGCAACAGATGTTGTGCCCCGCCTGCTTACAAGTTATCCAACCGGGATTACCGACACGTCTGCAATATGTGGTGGTACGATCATAGAAAGTCCCGGAATACAGATCATGACAACCGGTGTGTGTTGGGGACTGGACGAAAACCCAACCCTGGAGGATTCAAAAATAACCATCGATTCAGTAACTCTATCCTTCTCTTGTCAGATCACAGGATTATTGTCTGATACTACCTATTATGTCCGGGCTTTTGCTGTCACCGGTGATGGTACGATCGGATATGGGAATGATATCCTCTTTCGCACGAAAATTAAAGATACTGTAAAGGAGGTTTATACCGAGATTATACAGGATTTTTTCTTTAAGAGAGGGTTTGCACTGACGCCGCTGGATCCTGCTATTGTTCAGCAGGGGGGAGGCTTTAATAAAACGTATGTAGATACGCTTGATTTTGGAGGAGATGGTTCTCATCCTGTCTGGAGACTGGCCCAGTGGTACAGTAAATATGATCTGGCGGATACCCCGCTGACAGAAGAACATGACGGGGGTCTTGCCTATATCAATGAAGGGAAAAAGATCATACTATTCCCCGATCATTCCCTCTGGCTTGAAGTGGATGCAGGGATGGAATACGACAGCGCAAGGGTAAACGGTCAGCCCTGGCCACATCTGTTGATCGCTCAGGATTTTCATGATATAAGCCCTAACGTAGGGGAAACAGACCGTTTGGAATTTACCATGAAAATAAAAATTGAGAAATGTGAAAACAAAATGGCTCCGGGAACCTATGATCCGGCTATTCATACGGCACAGTCGCCTTTTTATTTTATTCTGGTGAATGACAACAAAAAGTCTGAAGATTACGGGCAGAGGATATGGTTTGGTCTTCCTTCTTATGATTATCGATATCTGATATTGAGAGACCATGAAGTTGTTATATGGGATATAGGGACGGGCATGTATATATATGATGTCCCGGAAGCAAAGATATGGGGTAATGTAAGTCTGCATGATGGCCGGTGGCATAAAACAAAAATTAACCTGAAACCTTTAATCCTAAGAGCTCTTGAGGCGATGAGAGAAAAAGGATTATTCAGAAACACAGTGCCGGGAGATTTGAAGATCACGGGAATGAACTTTGGCTGGGAAGTCCCCGGCACTTTCAACGCGGCACTCCGGGTTATGGGGATAAGTTTATTAAGCATAAAAAATACAGATGATGACTGATAAGCTCAGGGGTGTTGAGAGGGATGAAGTCTGAAAAGATGATGGGCCCTCTGGAGAACTGCAAGATAGTTGTATGATAATCATGAGAATTAAATGGTTCATTATCTTGGGTCTGATCCTCAACGCCTGGATAAATATATGCTGTTAATTATTCCCGGGAGAGCAGAAACTGCACAAAATTTCGGTGCACTTGAAATAACCCTGACAGGTGACGGCACGGTGCTGAATCCTTAGAATACACCCTGTGAGGTTCCTGTCATGTCTCCTTCAGGGACAATCCGTGCCGGCATGCCTGGCACTCTTTTTTGCGATATCTATTATTGGGTAGAAATAGAATGTCCTGTGAAGTTCTGAACTTTAGAATGTAACAATCTGGTATTTTGTTAAAAATAGTGGAATAAAGCCGGACCTGTAACAAAAGTCACCTAATTCTTTGCAATTAATCGCGATTTTTGCAGTTAATGAATATATATAAATATGTTTATTTATTTATTCTTAAAAATAAATCCATGAAAAATAGAAAAATTCAGGCAGCAGGGTTACTGGCTTTCGTTTGCATATTTCTATGGATAGGAAGTTGTACCCATAATCCGGGGGTTTATTATGACAATGTGCCCAAGGTGAGTGAGAATTGTTCAGCTGACACGGTATATTTTCAGAATGATATTCTTCCCTTATTGAACTCTTCTTGTGCCGTGAGTGGCTGTCATGATGCTATAACAGGTATGCACCACGTCGTATTGACTGATTATGCTGCTGTAATGAAGACCGGCGGCATCAATCTGCAAAATCCGGCAGAAAGTAAAATATACAGGGTTTTGGGTAAAGGAGGTGATGACATAATGCCGCCTTCGCCTGCCTCTCCATGGAGTCATAGCCAACAAGAAGCTTTGCTAACATGGATAAGTCAGGGAGCCGTGAACAATGCCTGCATTAGTTCTGTTTGCGATACATCCCAGGTTATTTTCCCGGGAAGTGTTGAACCGATTTTCCGGAAATATTGTTACGGATGCCACAGCGGGGCAAGTACTTCAGGGGGGATTGACCTGACCAACTTTGATCAGCTTGCTCTTTTAATAGACAATGGCGCGTTACTGGGGTCTGTTCGTCACGATGCCGGTTTTGCTCCCATGCCCTATGGCGGAAACAAATTGAGCGATTGCGAAATTACCACTCTGGCTATTTGGACACGTGATACTACGCTCACAGGTAGCGGCACAGGAAGAGCCTGTGATCCTGATACCGTTTATTTTAAGAATGAGGTATTACCCCTTCTCCAGTCAAGTTGCGCAGTATCTGGATGCCATGATGCTATCACCCGGGAAAAGGGAGTTCAACTGACCGATTACCAATCCATTCTAAGCACAGGTGGGGTGATCGCTGGAAATCCTGATGGCAGTAAGCTGTACACTATCCTGTCTGGTGGAGGCGATGATGATAAATCCACCAAATCAGGTCAGGGAATCCAGGCAGACATAATGCCTCCTCCGCCAAGAGCTCCCTTTACCACAGATCAAAAAATTCTGGTAAAAAACTGGGTTTTGCAGGGTGCCCTCAACAACATGTGTGATGCGTGTGACACAACAAATGTTGGTTTTAAAAACAATATTTTACCTCTGGTTGAGACCTATTGTCTTGGATGTCACAGCGGAAGCAATCCTGGGGGAGGTATTTTCCTCCGAAATTATGATGAACTCGTGGCAGTAGCGAATAATGGGAAACTCTGGGGTAGTATCAATCACGACACGGGTTTTTCGCCCATGCCAAAAAATGCCAATAAGTTATCAGACTGTACTTTAGCAATTTTTAAAATCTGGATAGGCAATGGAACTCCGAACAATTAAATTTGGGATTATCATGGTGATGGGAATTCTAATTGTTCCCTCCTGCTATAACGACAATTATCAGGATTTATATCCCTCTGCCCCGTGTGACACCACACAGGTCACCTATTCAGTTGATGTATGGCCGGTTCTCAAAGCACAATGCACGGGCTGTCACAGTGGTGATTCTCCCGGTGGAAATGTTGCGTTAGAAAATTACAACGATGTGGTTATCGTGGCTAAAAATGGGAAACTGGTAGGGTCTGTTCGACATAACCCCGGATATTCTCCTATGCCTAAAGACGGGGCTAAGCTCAGCAGTTGCAAAATTAATAAAATAGAAAAATGGGTAAATGATGGAACCCCAAACAATTAGTTGTCCCCCGGCTCATTAAACACATGAGAGGGGTGGACCATAAAAACTCATACATTCATTCATTTTAAAGTGCCTGTATTATGGATAGAAAAAGATTTTTAAAGACCTCTGTTACCATGGCTGCTCTTGGCCTGACAGGTAATTCTATGTTTCTGGAGAGTTGTTCTAAATCGAATTTGAAGCCGGGAGATCCGGTGAACTTTACGTTGGACCTTTCTTCCACGGCAAACAACGTGCTGAACAATTCCGGTGGTTTTGTGATTTCGCACAATGTAATAGTTATAAATGATGGGGGGACTTACCTTGCCCTTTCGGATATCTGTACTCATCAAGGGTGTAGTGTGTCTTATAAGAGTAGTAACAAAGAACTGGTTTGTCCCTGTCATAGGGGTGTTTTTGATTTGACGGGAAATGTTCTGGGGGGGCCCCCATCCGCACCACTTAAAAAATATACGGTAACCAAGCACGGAAATATTTTAACAGTTATTGGCTGAACGAGTGGAGAGAACAGGGTAGATACTTTAAATCCTGCTTCCGGAATGATAATTTCACCCTGGTTCTGCCGGACAGAAATAAGTTGAGAGATAATGAAAAAAATAATTAAAATAGGTATTTATGCCGGGGTGGTAGTTTTGCTTGCCGCCGCTTACGTGTGGATTTTTGTGTACAACAAACCCCACCGCGATTTTGAAAAAGCCAAGCCTGATATTGTTGAAAGTGCCCGGCAATGTTATCAAAACTTCAAAACCAATCCAAAAGCAGCCGAAGGAGGGAAGGTGTTGGAAATCTTTGGGATTCCTTCAAAAATTGAACATACCGACTCTCTGGTCGTGGTGGTTTTTGCTTTTCAGAAAGGGATGTTTGGTGATGAAGGTATTCGCTGTACTGTCCTTCCCGGTTACAGGAAGGAGGCATCACGTTTGTCTCTTCACGATACCCTTTACATCAAAGGCTTTTGTTCAGGTTATAACGGCACTGATGTCATTCTCGAAGATTGCTCTATTTTAAAAAATAAAAAGGTAATTCAATGAAAAAATCAATTCTTTCAATACTCTTAGTTATTTTAGTAACCCCCTTGTTTGCGCAGCGATACATGACCAAAGCCGGCCAGGTGAGCTTTTATTCGGACGCCCCTCTGGAAAAGATTGAAGCACTGAATAAGCAGGTTAACTGTGCCATGGATACAGAATCAGGTCTTTTTGTCGTGAAAATACTGATGCGCTCTTTTGTATTTGAAAAAGCGCTTATGCAGGAACATTTCAATGAAGAATATGTGGAAAGCGATAAGTACCCTAATGCTACTTTTAAGGGGAAAATTGTAAATCTCAAGGATATTAAATTCTCTTCACCGGGCGCTTACCCGGCCACTATCGAGGGGGATTTGACTATTCATGGGAAAACACGACCTGTGAAGGTAAAGGGTGTTTTCACGGTAACTAACGATGGAATTATTGCCAGGGCAAGATTTTACTTGAAGATCGGAGATTATGGTATATCAATTCCCGGTGCGGTGACTGGCAAAATTGCCGAGAAAGTTGAGATCACGCCTGACATCTATTTGAAACCTTTAAAATAGCAGATATGAAACAGATCATATTTGTTATCATCCTGACCCTTTTGTCAAACTCACCACTCTTTTCCCAAGACAGTCTGATGAGCCTTTTTGACTCGCCCCCACAAGCAATTTACACACAGGCAACCTTTAAAACGACCCGTGTCGTACTGGGGCAATCTGTGGAGAACCCTGGCAAAGGGAACTTGATTTTTGTTATTCAACACCATTTTGGTTATGTCAATAAGGGAGCGTATGATTTTTTTGGCCTGGATCAGGCTACCATTCGGCTTGGGTATGAGTACGGCATTACCGATTGGCTTATGGTAGGAATTGGGCGAAGTTCTTACGGAAAAATCTATGACGGAAATATTAAAATGAAAATATTGAGGCAAAGCTCAGGTAAAAAGAATCTGCCGTTTTCTGTGAGCTATTTTGGCTCTATAGGGATAAATACCTTGAGACTGCCCGATAAAACTATTAATTATTATTTTACCAACCGGTTGGTATACCTGAACCAAATACTTGTTGCCCGAAAATTGACTCCGGGTATCTCACTCCAGATTTCGCCGAGTCTGGTTCACCGCAACCTGGTGGAAACCCCTCTAGATGATAACAATATTTGGGCATTAGGTGCAGGAGGACGTTCCAAAATAAGTAAACATACCAGCTTCAATGCGGAATATTTTTATGTCTTCTCGAAACAAACGGCATCAGAATTTCATAATACTTTCTCCGTTGGCTTTGACGTGGAGACCGGCGGACATGTTTTCCAGATGTATGTCTCCAATTCACAGGGAATTACCGGACAAAACTTTATTCCAGGCACTACTGGTAACTGGCTCACAGGAGATATTCTTATTGGCTTTAACCTGACGCGTACTTTTGTCCTGAATAAGCCTAAAGATTTCAAAAAGTAGATGAGAAGCCTAAGACCTCAGGTGTAAAAGGGTGCACCGGTACTATAATTTTCTGTTATGTAAGGGATAATGCTGTAACTATTTTTATTCTCACATATCATGCCATACCTCTGCATTTTATAATATGCAGAATATGTGCTAAATAGACGGAGCTATCTTATGAAAACCCAACAACAGGATCTCATTCATGCCCCGGAGGACGCTGAAAAATTTCTGCTCCCGGAAATGGATCGTTTCTCTCCCGTTTCCTCACCGGAAAAATCTGATTACTGCCTGTGGATCATTGTCCGGGGATGACTTTTAGCCGGTAACTGCTCTTTCCGGTTATCCCATCCGGAGAAATTCCCTCAACAAACACCCTGTAATCTCCGGGCTCATCAGAGGTGTAAAATTCAAAGGTCACGGTGCCGTCATCGCCGGTTTCCAGGTTGGGATTCCAGTAAAGCGTATTCCGGAAGTCCGGACGCCTGCGGTCAGGGACCGTTTCAGTATGATATTCCGGAAAACGGGCAATCCGGGGGCGATCCAGAACGGGATAATCCACCCGGAAAATGCCGGGGTCCAGTTCCAGCGGCTCCATATTTCCTTTGGTTGTGATAAAATGAATGATCCCGTTAAAAACATGCCGGCCAAAAAAGTACCGGAGATTGATCACATCGATAGCCTGTATCCCTGAAGCGGGCACCTTAAGCAACTGATCCAGGTCGGTGAACGGGGTGCCGTCAACGAGTACCAGCGGATCGCTTAACGGAATATCCATAATATCACTGTACATCCGGAAAACAGTCTTTCCTTTTCTCTTATGTACAGAAACCCAGGGAACGATTTCTTTAAGGACTTCCCTTACATCTGATAAAGGAATATAATCCGACAATACAACCCTGTGGACAGGTTCTCCGTAAAAACTGTAGTAGCGATATTTCTCCGGATTTTCCGATCCTGCCCGGCCGGAGCTGAAAATATCTTCTATTTGTTTGGTGAGGACCGCATTCTCCAGTATTTTCAGTCGGGAAGTGTCGGGGAAATAAGATCCGGGCAGAGGATGATGTGCTCCGGGCAGAAAATCCTGACGGAGTTCAACATAATAGTTTTTTATTTCGGATTGATAAGGTTGTATAACCAACTCACGGGACCCTGTTTCATTGATGTTAATGAAGAAGTTCCCGCTGCTGTCTGTACTGAAGATACGACAGCGTGCTGTTTTGTCCACATAAGAGAAAAATATTTCCGCCCGGCGCAGAGGTACTCCCGATGAAAAGTCTGTGATTTTTCCCGAGATCAGCTTGTTTTCCAGTTCGGGATAATAATGGATGGGATGAAAACGCAGGATGTCAGAGACTTCCTTGTCGAATGGCCCAAAAGGCAAGAGGTCCGGAAAATCACGGATGTTTATATGCCGGGTGTCTGTGATCCCTGACAGAAAGAAGGTCCGGAATGCATCTCGGTCTCTGATGTTATTTCTTGTTTCGTTTATTAATCCCGATTTTGCAATTGCCACGGTCAGATTTGCTTTGACCGGCGTGGATGTCCCGCGGGTGGTCCGGATGGTTACGCGGACCCGTTCCCTGGGGCCGTAGCTTTTTTTATCAAAGCGAACCCCGATAAGGATACGGTCTTCCGGAGGGTTGTAAATCCGCCGGACACTGCGAATATCCCCGTTCTTATCTGCCAGGATGATTTCGGATATTCCTTCCGGCAATCGCTTTTTCTTCAAGGTAAAGTTCCTGTCTTTCGCTGGTTCTATGCTTCTTAACAGTTGGTATATCCCTCCTTTTCTAACAAACAGATAACAGGCCCCTGTCTGCCGGGCAGGAGAGGAAACGACAGAGAAATCCAGGAAGGATGGGTTGTGCTCCGTTTTTGCTATCAGTTTGATTCCGGCTGAATCTATGGTACCCGGAAGATACGTGTTTTTGTTCCCCGTGGCATCCTGATATATAAACCGGTACTGTTCGCCGATTCGGGGGATAAAAGAAAAAAAACCGGGTCCGTTTCCGGGCGTGGAAACCGCACAGACGGTATCTCCCTCCCGGTTGATCAATGCCCCGGAAACGGGCAGGGGGTCATGTAGGGCATTACAGGCGCTAACCCTGACTTTGGTGTTGATTCCCGCAACGTATTTTCCGTCCTCAGGGAAAAAGAACAAAGTGTCTGTTTCCGGATCCTTTCTGTAGATATCTTCCGGCGCCTGGCCGGGATTAAAAACGGAAATGGTTTTAAAGGCAAATTCCGACTGGCTGAAATTTTTCATCCAATTGGTATAAGCCCGGAGAAGGTATTTGCCGGTACTCAACGTATCTGACAATCTGAAACCTGAAGCTGCAGAGGCTTTTTTTATTGCGATCCTGATTTGATTCACCGGGTATCCTGATCTGTTCAAAAGCTCCAGATAGACCACCCGGCTATAATTGTCGGGGGTTCCGTCGCCTGCATTCAGCTTGTACACCTTAAACCAAACCTTTTCTCCTGAAATATAAATATCACGGTCGGTCTGAAGAAAAAGCGATTCACGGTACCGGCGGGCATTCCCTTGTACAACCTGGCCGGGCCATGGCTGAGATAGAGCAGTAAGGGGAAGCATCAGGAAGAGGACGCCCGGCAGAACCATGCATTTTTTCAAAAAAAGCCTCCTCATCCCTTTCTCTTTTGTCTTATCCACAATAAATGCAAGTTGTATTAAAATGCGTTGAAACAAAGGCCTCATGGTCCTGAAATCGTTCCTTATTTCATCCCGCGGATATTTCATGGCAGGTCAGTCCAGAAATCGGGTTTAACCGGATCGGCGGCAACACTGCAATCGGTGCAGGCCACGGTGGCAAAAGCGAGGCCCGTTAAGGCCAGACCGTGGTAGATAGGATATACGAACACCATGCCTATCCCCGTATAAAAATTGTATGCGTCATCCAGGGAGGCAAAACCGGTTTGTCCTTCCGCGGGATCCTCTCCTCCTACCTCTATGATCTTGCAGTGATAACGAAAAGAGGGTAATTGCAGATTTGAAATCTGATGTTTCGTGATATAAATGCGTTTTTCAGCAACTGCAGATACCTGGAAGTACCCCAGGACTTTCTCGGATTTGTTTTTCACCGAATGGATATTTCCGGGAACAAAGTGCGGTTGTTTGTCAAAAATATCTCCTCTTTCTTCGGAAACCTGCTTCAGGTCGTTCCAGAAATCATATTCTTCTTTGGATAGCGAGTACTGTTTTACCAGTATGCTGTATTGATGGGTTAACCGGTCTGTTGTGACAGGAGAGATAAAGGTTAACGGTTGTTTGATTACTTGCGGGATGTCGCCGGAAGGATAAGCATAGACAAGGATGTTGGAAGAAGATTCATGTTTCCAGCAAGTCTGATTTTGAACGGGAATGGTTATCACCGTTCTGTGGCCGAGATATTGATATCCCACCGGATAAGGAGCTTCCACTTTCCATGTCTCTTCAAAATCCCACCGCAGATATTCCCCGGTGCCTGTGGCGGACGAGGGGGTAACGAAAATGCTTACGCCATCCAGTTCCGTGGTGCCGTCGGTGCTGAAGTGCTTGTCACGGACGAAAGAAACGGTGTCAATGGCAGGCACGGGAACCATCAGGCAGGGATCCGAAACATACTCATTGTTTACGGTCCGGATGTGCAACGTATAGGTTTCTCCGGCTCTCCCCCTGAAAGTAGCAGGGTCGGACTGGTAAATGCCGGGTTCCTTTTCGGTAAAGACGATGGGCTCTTCATCACCGGTGGTCACATAGACATTTGCATACCTGACCTTCTCGGGGAAGGTGTCTTTATTCTGAAACGTCCTCGAAAGCGCGATGGTGTAAGGCCTGTTCTCATCCGTGATCATCCCCTCAACCACAAGCAAAGAATCATATTCTGAAAGATTCAGTTGATAGGGATCAATGCAGGATTTCAATAAGAAAAGAATCAGGCCGCTAATAATCAGTAGTTTATACATTGTGGTGCAGGTTCCGCCGTTTGCGGCAAATCGTTGATAAATATACAATTTTATTGGATTTTTCACGACGGGGATTCCGTTTCTCCCTTTTTCTTATCTGAAGAGGGTGCGTGGTTATTAATTATTTTCTGATTACGGGATAGGATGTTTTCGGATAATGTTTTAACATTGTAGTGAGAAACCCACCGGATCCAAGGACCTTTCATATGAAGAAAAGTATTCCCGTAATCCTCTGTTTGTTTATGCTTTTCTCACCGGTACTGATTGCCGGGCAGCCTGATCATGGACTGCGAAGCGCAGAAGCCTGTGAGGATTCCCTTCATCAGGCTCAATACCGGTTTTTACACTACCTCTATGACAGCATTGTAACCACATTTACGGAAGACGTTATTAACGGAAGTGAGTACGAGTTGTACTATCCTGTTTATGGTTCCAATCCACTGATTCCAAAACACCGCTATCCGAATGGTTCGATCGTTATAGAGGGAATAAGACACAGCCCGGTGGTATTGCAATATGACACCTATAAAGATCTGCTTATCTATTTTGATCCGAGACATCAGATCGATCAATCCGTAATTCCAGTGGTGTTAAACAAGTATTTAATAGATGAATTTGAAGTGGGATTGCCGGAAAACAGAATGAAATTCAGATACTTTGAATTTCCGGATTCCCTTAAAAAAATTGCAGGTGATGGCTTTTATGAGGTGGGTTATGAAGGGAAAATAAGATTTCTGATCAGGTATAAAACCACCCTGGCCGTTACCGATGGAAAGTATATTTTTAAAACGAGACCTTTGAAGCTTATCGTTAATGGGGGTAGGGTGTATAAAATAAAAGGGAGGAGGAGTCTTTTGAACGCTTTGGCGGATAAAAAAAACCTGATCGGGAAATTTATCAGAAGCAGAAAAATCAAGGTACGGCATGCCGGGAAAACGGATATGCAAAGAATACTGTCATATTATGATCATGTGGAAGGGCCATAAAATTTTTTTACGGACGAAAATACTTATCCTGCTGGGCGGGATGATCCTGGCTTCGTTCCCGTCACAGGGGCAGGCCCGCCGGATCACCCTGCGGATTGACAGTATATCATTCATAAATTTTATTGATACACTGCAGAAAGTGACGGATTACAGGTTTTTTTACAACGGTTCCTGGTCCGATTCATTGACTGTCCGGGTGAATGCTGACCATGAGCCGGTATCCCGGGTTCTCGCCGGAGCACTTAAAAATTCAGACATTTACTACCTCATTGCAGGAAAAGAGGTCATTTTTTCAAAAGGAGTTCCTTTTAAAACCCACTTTAAAAAGAATATATTATCCTATATCCGGTTACAGCGGAAACAAAATGAGGAGCCCCGAAACGCCTTGCCCTCGGCCCCTGAAAACAAGGAGACACTGAGCCGGGAAAAATACAAGCTTTATAAAATCGGGAACCCGGCGGATTTTAGCAGGGGGAAATATGCTTTCTTATCGGGGACCGTTAAGGAAGGGAATACCGGGCAACCTGCGCCGGGGGTGGTGGTCTATTTCCCGGCCATTCAAAAAGGAACCACTACCGATGAAAATGGGCATTATTCGCTGTTGCTCCCGAAAGGACAGCATGCGGTGGAATACAGGCTGATCGGAATGCATACCGAGAAACGAAATCTGATCCTGTTTTCAGACGGCAGACTTGATATCGAAATATTCGAACAGGTGAATCAACTGGGCGAAGTGACGGTGTCTGCCAACCGGGAAAACCAGGTGCGGAATCTGCGCATTGGCATCGAAAAGATCAGTGTGAAAATGTTAAAACAGATCCCGATGGGGTTGGGGGAAGTGGACCTGGTGAAAAGCTCGTTGCTGCTCCCCGGGGTTCAGAGTGTCGGAGAAGCGGCTGCCGGATACAACATACGCGGGGGCAGTACCGATCAGAATCTGATATTGCTCGATGATGCCCCCATCATTAATTCCTCGCATTTTTTCGGATTCTTTTCCGCGTTCAATTCGGATATGATTGAGGATGTTACCTTGTATAAAAGCGGAGTCCCGGCCAGGTATGGGGGGCGTGTTTCGTCCGTTATGGATATCAAACTCAAACAGGGCAATCCGGAGAAGATCAAATTCAGTGGCGGGATAAGCCCCGTAACAGGCCGGATCATGGCTGAAGGGCCGGTAACAAAAAAAGCTGATTTTGTCCTGGGGGCACGGTCCACGTATTCAGATTGGATCCTGAGACAATTAAAGGATAAACAGTTGCAGAAGAGTACGGCCCGCTTTATGGATCTTCAGGGGGTTATCAATATTGAGGCAGGGAAAGGGAACCACCTGTCCTTGTCCGGTTATATGAGCAGGGACCTCTTTAACTACTATAAAGAAAGCGCTTTCGAGTATACCAATCAGGCCGCCACCCTGAGATGGACACATGCGTTTTCCTCCAGGCTAAATGCTGATTTTTCAGCTATCCTGAGCAACTATGAATACCGGGTGGATAATGTCCAGGATACCCTGGCCATGAGCTCACTCTATTACCGGATAAACCAGAAAATCGCCAAAGCGGATTTTACCTGGCTTGTCTCAGAGGCGCATAAGGTAACCTTCGGAGTGTCTTCAACAGGGTATGTATTGTCTCCCGGGAAACAGACCCCTTTAAATACGCTGTCCGAAATCGTGCCTCACACGCTGGAGGAGGAGAGAGCCCTGGAAAATTCCCTGTATATAAGTGATGAATACAAAATATCACCCCTGATAACCCTGTCGGGCGGTATCCGGGTGAACCTTTTTATGGCCCTGGGACCGGGAACGGAATATCACTACCGGGAACAGATGCCTCTCTCCGTGGAAACCATCACAGATACTGTGTATTATGATAAGAATAAAATTACGGCATACTACCCGGGACTGGAATACCGGTTTTCTTCACGCTTTCTGATCGGCCCGGGGTTGTCGGTTAAGGCAGGACTGCAAAGGATGGTTCAGTATCTTCATATGATGTCCAATACGACGGCCATCTCGCCTACCGACATCTGGACACTCAGCGACCGTTACCTCAAACCGGTAACCGGCGACCAGGTTTCTCTGGGAATATACAAGAATCTTAAACAAAATAAACTGGAACTATCTGCTGAAGTATATTACAAAGTTCTCGGGAACATACTGGATTATAAAAACGGGGCCAGGCTGCTGATGAATGATCATCTTGAAACGGATGTCCTTAACGGGAAGGGAAAAGCCTATGGTATTGAATTGATGCTAAAGAAACAGACGGGAAGTATTACCGGCTGGGTAAGCTATGCCTATGCCAGGGTCCTGCATAAGATAGACGGGGCATTCGCAGTGGAGAAAGTGAACAACGGGAACTGGTTCCCGGCCGACTATGATAAGCCTCACGATGTGAAACTGGTGATCAATACAAAACTGTCACGAAGATTTAATGTAACGGCCAATTTTATGTACAGCACAGGGCGTCCCATCACTTATCCGGCCGGTTATTACCGGTTTGGTGATGTGAACCGGATATTCTATTCCGACCGGAATGAATTCCGCATCCCCGATTATATGCGGCTTGATCTGGCTGCTACCTTAAACGGGAACCTGAAGATGAAAAAACTGAATCACTCTTCTTTTACCCTCGCCGTTTACAATGTGCTGGGCCGGAGAAACCCGTATTCCATCTATTTTAAGCTGGAAAACGGGGAAATGAAAGGCTATAAACTCTCTATCTTCGGACAACCTGTCATAACCTTAACCTATAACTTCAGGCTCTTCGGAAATGCACTGGGGGATTTTTAAGAACCCCGAAGATAATAGAACGGAGGGCAGATAATCATAAGCGACATTCCGTCAGACATGTAAAGATACATTCAGATCTTATGATCAATCGCATGCTTGTAGGTGCGACTCACCGGTAAGACGGTGTCTTCCAGTGTTATATGTCCTTTGGAATACGCTTTGATTTTATTGCGGTTTACCAGGAAGGAACGGTGTATCCGCAGAAAATCCTCAGGGAGCTTTTTTTGCAACTTGCTGATCTTTTCCCGGGTGATGATTTTCTTTCCGGATGAGGTATTGATCTTAACATAATCGCCCAGACTTTCAATATATTCAATTTCATCAAACAGGATCCTTGCATTCTGCCGCCCGGATTTTACCAAAATATAGCCTTTTGAAAGTTTGTCTTTTTCAGTTTTCAGCCTGTTGAGGTGCTCCTGATTCGAAAAATAGGTTTTCACAAGAAGAATAAATGCATTCACCAGGACGATTAAATATAAGATGACGGCCAGGATGAAAATATTCGTGGTAACCGGGATCATGTTGTTGTACTGATAGTTGGCAAGGATCATATAAGCCAGAAAAATAACCATCATCTCCAGATACATGGAAATAATCAGAGCATAGACCCCATAAAGTGCGAATTTCAAATACCTTTTTTTTAACAGATAACGGGGGATAAGAAAATGATTGTAAAAAAAGGAGGTGGCAACAATGACAGGCAGTAAGAAAGAAACGAAATAGAAAGAATAGAGGTAAGTATGAGACGAAAACCCAAAAGCCAGGGTCAGGACCACGACCACCAGGCTCCAAAAAATGATTTTATAAATTCTTTTCATACGGATGATTTGACGTCAAATTTGCCAATTTTCATTTTATTTCCAATATTTTATCGATGAAATGCAGGTTTTCCACCGGATTCTACCTTGGAGAATACTCCTTGTTATAAGTACATTTGATCTTGATTATGTTTCATTAAAATTTTAATATCATGGCTACACTATTTTATGAAGGAGGAATTCTGTTTATGAGCATTCTGTCTCTCTGTTTGCTGATCATGCTGGTTATTTCCGTTTATTATGGCGTTCTGGTTTTTCAAACCCCGTCTTCCTCCCGGGAAACGCTCCGGCATCGTTTGACTTACATAAAGTCGGTAGGACTGTTATCATTGGTAATCGGAATCCTGGGCCAGCTTATCGGCCTGTATTCGGCATTCAGAAGGATCCAGGAGGTGGGATCCGTTTCACAATCCATCCTGGCCGGAGGGATAAAAGTCTCTATGATCACCACCTTGTATGGGGTGATTATCTTTATCCTTTCTTATCTGATCTGGCTGGTACTGGATTCCAGAATGAAGTAGCATCCCGGGGAACGCCTTTCCGGGAGCATCCGGCCATCGCACCTGTAGGAGTTTCGATGGGGTGTCCGCTGATTGGGAACCACAGCGTCTGGAAATGAAATGCCGGGATTTTGCGGCATGTGCTCAAACCGGTTAAACATGCTGGCGGTATGAAATATTTTTTATATTATCGCGGACATTGTTTAAAACATACAAAATATCGGGCATATGAAACGATTCATGGTTTTTGTGCTGTGGGCGGGAGTCCTTTCATCAGGTCTCCTGGGACAACCCTCCTCCGTCCTCCGGCAAAAGGATACATTCAACTCCGAACTGAAAGTGCTGGAGTCGTGGATACACCAGCAGATGGAATACCGGAACCTGCCGGGCATGGCTGTCGGGATCGTATATGATCAGGAGCTGGTGTATGCAAAAGGGTTCGGTTATGCCGATGCGGAAAAGAAAATCCCCGTCACTCCGGAGACATTGTTCCGGATCGCCTCTAATTCGAAGACATTCACCGCTACGGCGATCATGCAACTCCGGGATGCGGGCAAGCTCCGTTTGGACGATCCGGTCGAAAAATATCTGCCGGGTTTTAGCATTCGGAATCCCTATCCGGATGCTCCACCGGTCACTCTGTTCAATCTGCTGACCCACACCTCGGGGTTGCCCCGCGAAGCGGGATTTCCCTATTGGACGGACCGCAGGTTCCCGACCATGAAAGAGATACTGAAAGCTCTGCCGGAGCAGGAGATGATCTACCCGCCGGGCGACAGGATCAAATACTCCAACCTGGGCATGGCCCTGCTGGGAGAGGTTGTGGCGGTTGTTTCAGGCATGCCGTACGACCGGTATGTCCGGGAAAACATTTTCCGGCCGCTGGGGATGTCCAGTTCGAGTGTGTTCCTGACCGGGAAAGATAAAAAACGACTCGCAGTGCCATACAGTCACCGTTTTCCCGACGGCTCCCGGAGGGTGATGCCTTTTACCGAAGCAAAAGGTCTGGCTTCGGCCGCCAATATTACCTCCAGCCTGGAAGACCTGGCCCGTTTTGTATCCCTGCAGTTCCGGAAGGGGAAAGCAGGCGGGTCACAGATCCTTAACAGCTATACACTGGCCGAGATGCATCGCCTGCATTTCATCAACAAAGCGTGGACAGGGGGGTACGGTCTTGGTTTCAGAGTATGGAGAGAAGGCGACTATACCGTAGTGGGCCATGGTGGATGGGTGGCCGGAAACCGCTCACAGATATCCTTTATCCCCGACGAGAAAATTGGCGTGATCGTCCTGACCAATGCCGACGATGCTTCCCCCTCTTTCTTTGCCAACAGGATCCTGGAGGTCATGACACCGGTGATCCGGGACCTGGTGACCCCGCCGGAAAAGGTAAAAAAGGTTGATCCCCGCTGGGAAAAATTCACCGGCACCTATACCGACCCGTCGTGGTACGAAACAGAAATACTGATTTATAAAAAACATCTGGCCATGAATGGTTTTAACTATCCTCCCGATGACGACCCGGAGGCAGGCCTGACGGTGTTGTACCCTGCCGGTCGCGATACTTTCAGGATGAGCGGACCCAACGGAAATGGCGAAAAGGTCATTTTTATCATGGATGATAAGGACAGGGTGAAGAAAGTAAAGGTGGGAGAAAACTATCTTTTCCCCAAAAAATAATACAATAATGAAAAATTTCGGGAGGGAAAAAGCATGAATCTGATAACGATAACGGGAACGTTGGGGTTGCTTCTGTTGCTGACAGCTTTTGTGCTGAACCTGGCCGGAAAACTGGGAGCGGAAACAACAGGATATCTTTTACTGAATATCATCGGGTGTGCTTTTCTCACCTGGTATGCCATAGCCCTGGACAGTGTCCCCTTTATGATCCTGGAGGCGGTCTGGGGTCTCTCCTCCCTGATCAAACTGGGGCTGATCATGCGGAAAAGAGAAAGCTGAACTAAATAAGAGGATGTTTGTAATCCTTGACGGGAAGATATTTAAATCAACACTCTACAGGATGGATTATCGTTGTATCTTAGGATGTAAACATACCAGATGACGAAAGACCCCTTTTACGCAATTTTCAGTGGACTGTGTCCACCGAAGCTCGCTACCGCGAGCGAAGGAGGAGCTGCGGGATCGATACTTCTATCAGTTTTTTCTTCTGTTCCATATTAAAATCAGATTTTTTCCAGCAATTCTGTTTTTATCAAATTATGGGCTTGTTCAGGATCATAAGCAATATCCGGTCGTAGCAAAGCAGTTGTGTCTCCTATAAAATCAGAATCTCTCATTTTCCCATCCAGATTGGCTATAGAAATGTTACTGGAAGGGGGATGATCAACAGAACGCTCAATATACGTTTCATAACATTCGAGAATCTTTCCGGTTGCCGGAGCAGGATTTTTCTTCAGTGCGGTAAACAAGTCGAATAGGTCCCTTCCTTTCTTTCGCTGGTATAGGGCCCTTAGTTTTGTTCCGAGCAATTCTTCGAGCGTATAGGTTGTAATCTCGCATGAACCTATGAACCACCTTGAGTTAACCTCAAAAGGGATCTTTACCAAACCCATAACAGAGAAGTGTTCTCTTGTATTGATTTCAATTTTTAATTTTAAGGGGACAACAGGAGGAATCTCGGACTCAAAGTGATAAAAAATTTGAACTCCATTTCTTTTTGATTTGATCTTCCTGGGAGATCCAAGAAATGATAAAGCATTTTGGATTTTATCAATATATTCTTTTATTGGTTCCGCTTTTATTTGAACAAGATCAATGTCCTCAGAATATCGTTGGGAAGGATTGAGATAAAGCTTATGCAGGGCGGTTCCTCCCCGGAAAGCAAGACGGGCTGCCAGCCATTCATCAGAATATATTTCTATCAAAGCACGACTGATTACCAGGTCCTGTTCCACCTGTTCATTCGCTTGCCAGGGTACCTGGTGGCTCCATTCCGTTATATATGCCTGCGGGATCATAGGTCTGTCTCTATTTCAGTATTGACGATCACTTTCCACCGGTTGCGGGATGAGAATCCTTTTACTTTTCCGGAAGCTTTTAACGGGGTACGGTAAAGTCTAAGGTTTAGTTCCATCATCTTTTTAAATAATGTATCCGCCAGTTTTTTTTTCTGACAGATGAATTCAAGCAGGTATCCCAACCGCTGAAGCGTTTTGACAGGTGTATGCCGGAGGAGAGTTCTGTTAAATGATGAAGTTGCAAGGGAATCAGCTAGCTCATACAATACGGTGGTCACCCTGTTCAACCCTCCTGCTCTTTTTTCGAACTGTACCAGATCGGTGGCTGTCAGAGCAGGATTGGAGATGTTGATGTAGCCCGTTTCAGTCTTTCTTTTTTCCAGCAATTCTTCCGGGATTCTCCGGATACTGATGTAATGGATCCGGATTCCTTTTTTCATGGTTGTGCGCAGCGGTGGTAAAACGGTCATCACAAAGGTTTCCTGGGGACGCTGATGAGCTGCCCCGTGAAAAGCGGCAGCACTGAGCAATCCCAAATAATAGGGTCTTTGAAGATAATTCATAAGATCATCCACGAAAAGAACCGGAGGCAGAATTCCTTTACCTGCATATTGCGGAGGAATGATCAGGTAATAACCCTTGTATATGGATAATATTTTCTCTTTATCACTTAAACGCTTCAGGGAAAATTTCAATGCTGTTGCCGACCGTTCAGGAAATGCTTCACGCAAAGTGTCCAGGGAAAATCCATATTTCCCCAAAGAAAGCTGGTATTCCACCCACTTCTCAATGCTTTGATTTTTTTTCATTCCCTGAAAGAGAGTAAAATTTTGCGAAAGGTAGCAAAAAATAATACTATACGCAAAAAATCGGTCTTTTTTTATTGTACTTGGATCGTTTGTTTATTAACGGTTTTGGTGATCAGGTCTTTGATATTAAAATTAACGGAAGTGACTCCAAAATCTGGTTCGAAATTGAGAGCATTCCGTATATAATGAACATTAACCTGGTCCCTGGCCACTAAATCTCAAAAAGTCAGAAAGCAAGCTTTCACTTTTCTCCAAAAACAAAACCCGGTCGAAAGGCCGGGCTGTTTTATTTTGATCGTGGAGCTGCGGGGAGTTGAACCCCGGTCCAGACAAGAAACAGAAGTGGTTTCTACATGCTTAGTCTGCTTTAAGTTGTCGGGATCAGGCTGGCAGCAGACAGCCTACCTGAACCTTAGTCCCCGTTTTCTCATCAGGATGGCGGGACATCATCCTGACCAGCCCTGGCTTTTTTGGTACCTCCTGATCGGACACCGCCGGGCAGGGTCTCCGGGAGATAGCCCGTCCCGGCACCTTGTGCCGGGATAAAGCCCTCTCTCATTCAGAGATTAGGCTGCGAGCGCAAAATTGGTTTCGCCAGTTATTGTTGTGTGACCCTGTTTTACGAGCGTAGCCACATGGCTCGGCATGCTTGCACATCCATTTACCTTGCTGTCAAATCCAGGTCAGCCCCATAAATAATATGCACGGACAAAGGTACAAAAAATATGCCAGATTGTAATAGTCATGCGGTGGTCATTCAATAGTAATTAGGCTGCTGCGCAGCTGAAATTAAGTAGAAATTAGCTCGCTGACGCGAGCGAAATTAGTTCGGGCTTCGCCCTCACGTAATTTGCTCCCTCCGGTCGCGTAATACGATGGCCATTCAATGGTAATTCAGTAGTCATTCAGTAGTTATACGGTAGTCATACAGTTGTTTAAACATTTGAGCATTGTCATTAAGAAGTAATTAGCGACTAACGCCGCGAAATTTGCTCCCTTTGCTCACCGTAGCCTGATCAATGTGTGTTCGCCAGTTGACGGATCGCATCTAAGGCGAAGGTGAGCTTCGGTCGCGTAATTAAGTCGTTATATATCTGAATAAATCTCCTAACATTCCATTATTCCAACATTCCATGGTCATAAAGTTGCCAATCAACCAATCACCCAATCAACCAATCAATCATTCATTCGTGGGACTGTGGGTTATTTTTGGTTTTTGGAGATTGTGTTTTGAAAATTTCCTTAATTTAGCGATTTCAGCAGGCATAAAGATAGCATATCATGAAAATAGGCATCTTAAAAGAAACTAAGACCCCTCCCGACCGCCGGGTTCCGTTTTCCCCGGCCGAAGTACTTAAACTGCAACAACAATTTCCGGGAGTGGAGGTGGTGGTGCAGCCTGGCCCGATACGATGTTTTTCCGATGAAGAATACCGGGAGAAGGGAATCCCTTTGCAGGAAAATTTGGAGGATTGTGACGTGCTGATGGGTGTGAAAGAGGTGAAAAAGGAGACGTTGATCCCTGAAAAAACCTATTTCTTTTTTTCGCATACGGCCAAAAAACAACCCTACAACCGGGATCTGCTGCGGGAAGTGCTTCACAGGAAAATCAGGCTGGTGGATTATGAATACCTCACAGTCCCCAACGGTGAGAGATTGGTTGCTTTTGGTCATTGGGCCGGGATTGTGGGTGCTTACAATGCTTTGCGGGCCTGGGGAGAACGCACAGGAGATTTTACCCTGAAACCGGCTCATACATGTCACGACCGGAAAGAAATGATACAACAACTCGATAAAGTAAAACTGCCACCTGTAAAAATATTGATCACGGGAGGAGGCCGCGTGGCTTACGGAGCCCTGGAAACCCTTGCTTCTCTGCATCTGAAGCAGGTGGCACCGGAAGAATTTCTTACCGTCAACGATGATGAACCCGTTGTATGCAGGATCGATCCTGATCATTATGTTATCCGGAAAGACTATGCTCCGTTTGACCTGAAACACTTTTTTGAAAATCCCGGCATGTATCGCTCGGTTTTCCTGCCGTATACGAAAGCTGCAGACCTGTTTATCGCCTGTCATTACTGGGATCCGCATTCACCCCTCTTTATGAGTCCGGAAGATTACCGTGCCCCGGATTTCAGGATAAAGGTTATTGCCGACGTGAGTTGTGATATCAGGAAACCGATCCCTTCCACTCTCAGGGCTTCCACCATTGCCAACCCTTTTTACGGATACAACCCGGAGACAGAGGAGGAAGGAGATCCTTTTGACCCAAACCATGTTACCATCATGGCCGTGGATAATCTGCCCGGAGAATTGCCGCGCGATGCTTCCGGCGATTTTGGGAATATGTTACTGGATAGAGTGATGCCCGCATTGCTGGGAGAAGATAAAGACAAAATCATTGAAAGAGCAACCATCGCCGAAAACGGTATGCTGACGGAACATTTTAAATACTTACAAGAATATGTCGAGGGAAAAGAATAAAATTCCGATGATCAAAAGGATCGGAATACTGGCATTCCCTATCTGGCAGTCCGTACTATTTTGAGATCATTTTAAGTTGCCGGATTGTCTCCACAGTATTCGCGGAACGAAACACCGTATTCCCCGCCACCAGGACATTCACTCCGGCTTTTACCAGTTTTCCGGCATTTTCAAGTGTGACCCCTCCGTCCACTTCGATCAGGGTATCGAGACCCCTTTCGCGGATCAGGGATGATAACGTACGTATTTTTTTATAGGAATGTTCAATGAATTTCTGACCGCCAAAACCGGGATTGACCGACATGATCAGTACCATGTCCGTATCGTGGAGGATGTCGTCCAGCAAAGGTACGGGAGTATGAGGGTTGAGTGCTACACCGGCTTTCATCCCCAGTTCTTTAATCGACTGGATGGTGCGATGCAGGTGTGTGCACGCTTCGTAATGCACGGTCAGAATATCGGCACCTGCTTCGTAAAAGGCTTTGATATACCGGTCCGGGTCCACGATCATCAAATGCACATCCAGCGGCTTCCGGGCATGTTCCCTGATGTATTTGATCACCGGAAATCCAAAGGAAAGATTTGGTACGAAAACACCATCCATGATGTCCAGATGTATCCAGTCGGCTTGGCTGTTGTTTATGCTTTCGATATCCTTTTGCAGGTTCCCGAAATCCGCAGAGAGAAAAGAAGGTGCTACCCATGGGAAAGACATATCCTGATAATTTGGTTTAGGCAAAAATAATGTTTTTCAGGGGACAGGAGCAAAAAAAGCAAAAATTATCCCAGGTAAGTCCTGAGTAATTTATTCCGGGTGGTATGTTTTAGCTTGTTCAGGGCTTTTTCCTTGATCTGACGCACCCGTTCACGAGTCAGGTTCAGGATGTCTCCTATTTCATCCAGGGTATGGGGATAGTTATGGTTCAGTCCGAAGTAGAGCCTGAGAATTTCCGCTTCTTTGGAAGATAAGGTTTTGAGTACCCTTTCGATCTCCCGGCGGAGAGATTCGTTGAGAAGCTCTTTGTCCGGGGGAGGAGAATCTTTGCTCAGCAACAGATCATATTGGTTCACTTCCTCGTCGGAATAGACGGGAGCATCCATGGAAACATGACGTCCTGCAGCCCAGACGTATTCCTTGACGTCTGCCGGGGCCAGTTCAAGCGCCTGGGCCAGCTCAAGCAGGGTCGGTTCACGTTCATGCTCCTGTTCGAACTGTGCAAAAAACCGGTTAATCTTGTTCAGGGTACCTATCTTGTTTTGCGGCAAACGGATTATGCGGGATTGTTCTGCCAGGGCCTGCAGGATGGACTGTCTTATCCACCATACCGCATAAGAGATGAATTTGAACCCACGTGTCTCATCAAACCGCATAGCTGCCTTAATCAGCCCCAGATTTCCTTCGTTGATAAGGTCGGACAGACTTAATCCCTGCCCCTGGTATTGCTTGGCTACGGAAACAACAAAACGGAGATTGGCTTTAATCAGTTTTTCCAGGGCATCCATGTCCCCTTTTTTGATTTTACCGGCCAAAAGAACCTCTTCTTCTCCCGATAATAAATCTTCTTTACCGATCTCATGCAGGTATTTGTCCAGAGAAAGCTCTTCCCTGCTTGTAACTTGTTTTATGATCTTTAGTTGTTTCATACCGGTACAGAAGTTTTTTTTATACGTAAAAAAAACAAAAAAGTTACTATAAATCAATGTTTTTAGTAAAATTTTCCTTATATTTGTAAGTTGAAAAGTACGCCTGTGAAAACCGGCATACGTTGCAGAAGAACCCCCGGAAATCTATCCTGAAATACGGTTTTAAAAAAATAATTTCATTATATTTGAGTTTTGGATTGTTTTCTGTAATATTGCACCGGATTTTTCAGTTAGCAGATAAGTTTTTGATACACATCACCCGACCCGATTATTTTTGCAGCGTTCACCTCAATTGACGGGTTCATGGTGAATCCGGATTTTTAAAATTCCAATTTATATAAAAATATGTATGATATTTTAGAGCTTAACAAGAAGAAAGTAACCGACCTGAGAGAAATAGCAAAAGGGTTGAAAATTAAAAGAGTGGACTCGCTGCGTAAGGAGGATCTGATCTACAGGATCCTGGATCAACAGGCTGTATTGGCAGCTGAGGTCAGTACGCAGGATAACTCACGCGGTAAAGAAAGCGGAAGTGCCCGGCAAAGCAATAAAAACCGCAGGTCCAGAAATAAAAATACTTCCCGGGAAACTTCGGAAGTAAAAGAAGTAAAAGAAGAAGTGCCCCGTGAAATGAAGCGCGAAGTAAAAAATGAAGTTCCCGGGGTGGTTGCTTCCTCTGACGATAATA
>JANTHB010000018.1 GCA_024762655.1 Bacteroidales bacterium | reverse complement strand
TATTTAAATAATTATTTAAATACATATATTTTTCTCGCAGATTACGCAGATTATCAGTGCTTCCGGCCTCACTTTTTATTTTCCTCTTTTGTTTGTCAATCCCCGTTCATCAATCAACCATAAAAAAACGGCACCTTCCGGCACCGTTTTTCTTAAAGAAAGTCTCGTCCTAATACTCACGTGGCCTGGCCTGGCTCACTTTAATATTTCGACCTTTGATATCGGCTCCGTTCAACTCGTCAATACTTTTGAGCGCTTCGTTGTCATTTTTCATTTCAACGAATCCAAAGCCTTTACTTCTTCCGGAATACTTGTCAGTGATTACCTTTGCGGTTTCAACTTCACCGTACTCTTCGAAAATTTCTTTAAGATCTTCTCCTGTAACATCGTAATGGAGATTACCAACATAAATGTTCATAGCAATAAAAATTAAATAAGAAATTAGTTAACACGGTAAATATAAGGGTATTTTTCCGGAAATAGTAAAAAACTGAAAAAAAAAGCTTTATGGGTGTGAATTATATAATGATTATTCCTTTACTATTACTTCTTCCGGAAGGTCGTAGTGATATAGATCCATAAACTTTTTAAGACGTGTAATGATTTTATCCATAACCTCCCGGTCAATCTCATAAAGGTTTTTTATATATCCTCTGGCCGAAGTAAAAAAGGTTGAGAAAAGGTCCTGTACGGCATCAAAGTCCTTCTGCAAAAGCTGTTCATAAATGGTTTTAATACACTTTTCCGGATGTTTCTCAAACTCTTCATACCTGATCTCCAGAAGATTTCCCGGGGGGATAAGATCTTTCTGATGCAAATAATCGTTGATCATACGGGTATATACTTCGAAAACCATCTCTTCAATGGCCTGGTCGTTTGTCTTCTGTAACGCCAGGGAGGGAAGGAGATACCTGAAAAAAAGACGGCTGGACAAAAAGGTGGAAACAGGATTGCGGTAGATATAAAGAAATTTGGCGTCGGGAAAAAGCTTAATGATCTGTTTGATACGGGCCGTATTGACCGGATTTTTGACGATAAGTTGTTTTCCTCCGGTGTTAAGCATCGCTTTTTTGAGCAGATCCCGGTAGGTGGCGAACCATCTCTCTTTTTCTTCCGGGGATAATCCTTTATGGCAGACCGACTGGTCATAGATGGTTTTGTATCTATCCGGAAAATAAAAGAGGGTATAGTAAGCATAGGGCTGGCAGTTGCTGAATGCCAGTTCATCTTCCTGGGGATAATCCGTGTGCAGGGGCATATTGTCAGAAGGCCGGCGTCGTGGCATCTTCATGGCCATGAGGGGCTTAAACAACCATTTGCTGGCCAGATTATTGGGGAAGACAGACTGATAGGTTGTCACATACCCTGCTTCCGGGTCTTTGCAAAGCGAAGTGTGTAATAAAGTGGTGCCGCTGCGCCAGTGTCCTAAAATGAAAACCGGAGGCTTGCTGAAATTATACCGTTTGAGTTTCTTCCCGAACCATATTTTTTCCCAAAGATGGAACGGAGTGGCTATAACAATGATCAGAAACGTAAGGAAGAGCTTGAAAAAATACCCCGGGTCGATATGGCCTTTCCTTATCACACGGAAAAAGTTGAGCAGGGTAGAACCCAGCAACGGGGAGACCGGTGGTATCCTGAACTGACCCATGGTACAATATCATAACCGTTGAAATACATTTAAATATGCATAAAAAATGTCAGGTTACAAAATTTTGTGCCTCTACACATTTGACATTAATAAATAATACGGGATGGAATAATGGAATACTGGAATAATGGAATAATTGAATGTTGGAATAATGTGGGAACGGAATAGTGATTTTGCATTCTAAATCCTACATTTTACATTTTATATTCATCCCCCATCCTTCCATGATCTCTGTCCAACGGCTGAGGATCAAAACCTTCTGTGAGGGGGGGGTGTTTATTTCTTTCCGTATGTCAGATATTCATGGATATCCCGTGCTGTTTCCTGACCGGATTCGATGGCCTTCACCACCAGGGATGGGCCCGTGGCAGCGTCCCCCGCCGTGAAGACGGGGGCTTCCTTTTCAGCATCTTTGACATTTCCCCGTTCATCAAAGGTTAAAGGCAGATCTT
This sequence comes from Bacteroidales bacterium, assembly GCA_024762655.1. Lineage (GTDB taxonomy): Bacteria > Bacteroidota > Bacteroidia > Bacteroidales > VadinHA17 > DRPN01. The sequence goes on along the minus strand of JANTHB010000018.1, from coordinate 45,072 downwards.
TCAGCAGTTTGTCTTTTACAGGATGGAGGAACCCCATGGCCAGGATGATCATGTCGGCCTCCAGGATAAGCTTTTCTCCGGTTTCTTCGGGGATCATTCTTCCGTTTTCCCGTTTCCATTTCAGTTTGCTCATCTCCACTTTATGAATACGTCCCTCCTTGCCGATGATGCGGTTGGTCCTAAGGCTCCACAACCGCACACATCCTTCTTCGTGCGAGGAGGAGGTCCTCAGGACATTGGGCCAGTAAGGCCAGGGGTTGTCTTCCGTACGGTGCAGGGGTGGTTCGGGCAGGATCTCCACCTGAGTGACTGAGCGTGCTCTCTGCCGTATGGCCGTCCCTACACAGTCCGACCCGGTGTCTCCGCCACCGATCACAATGACTTGTTTGCCTTTGGCTGATATGCGTTTTCTCCCCGGGATATTAGCGCCGGCATTGATCCTGTTCTGCTGGGAGAGGAAATCCATGGCAAACCATATCCCCGGAAGGTCCCTGCCGGGCACATCCAGATCGCGCGGTTCTCTGGAGCCTACCGCCAGACACAGGGCATCAAAGGTCTCCAGGAGCTTGCGGGCGGAGATGTCCTTCCCGGCATGAACGCCTGTCCTGAAGATCACACCTTCTTCCTTATAGAGATCAATGCGCCGGTCTATCACCGCTTTGGTAAGTTTGAAATCGGGGATACCGAAGCGTAACAATCCTCCCGGATCTTCATCTTTTTCAAAAACGGTCACTTCATGGCCTGCGCGGTTCAGACGGCTGGCTACGGTTAGTCCTGCGGGCCCCGAGCCTATGACAGCCACTTTCCTGCCGGTTCTGCGTTTTGGGAGATAAGGTTTGATCAGTCCCATCTTAAAAGCCATTTCAGCCAGGGCTACCTCATTCTCACGGATGGTTACCGGCTCTTCATGGATGGCCAGGACACAGGCTTTCTCACAGAGAGCGGGGCACACCCTGCCGGTTACCTCCGGCAGGTCGTTGGTGGCCTGCAACAGGTGGATGGCTTTTTCCCACTGTTCCCGGTACAGGGCGTCCTGCCATTCCGGAATGCGGCTGTGGGTACTGCAGGCCCAGTGACAGAAAGGCACGCCGCAGGACATACAACGGGAGGCCTGCAGGATGCGGTCACGCGTGTTCAATACCTGTTCCACTTCCGAAAAATCGGCTATACGTTCGTTAACAGGACGATATCCTGCTTCTTTTCTTGATATGTCAATAAAACCTTTCGGGTTTCCCATGATAATTTTTTAAAGAGGTTTATCTCAAGTATGTGTACTTTTTGATATTAACACAGAAATTTTACTTCCTTTTTGCTACCCCCTCCCCGGCCCTCCCCCTCACGAGGGGGAGGAAGTTAAGCTCGTCGTCTTTTTAGCGCTGAAGGTTGGAGGGGGTCATATTTTGCATTATTTATCAGTAATTCTATATAGGTTTAGTTACGTATTTTTTGATGAATCCTAAAAAATTACTCAGCAAAATCGGGATCAAACTCCGCCCGTTTCAGCTTCATATTAATTTCCCTGAGTTTTTGTTCGTTCAGGATCTTTTTATATTCAAGCGGTGTTACCTTGACAAACTTTGAGAAATAGGCTTCCCAGTTTGACAGGATATCTTCGGCCAGTTTGCTGCCGGTATTGTGCCAGTGTTCTGCGATCAGTTCCTGCAGTTCCGACACCTCGTCGTAGTCCTGCAGTTGCGTCATCTCTACCAGTTCCTGGTTACAGTAATAGGCAAAGTCGCCCTCCATATCCAGCACATAAGCAATCCCGCCGCTCATACCGGCGGCAAAGTTTCTGCCGGTTTTTCCCAGCACTACCACACGGCCGCCGGTCATATACTCGCAGCCATGATCGCCGACGCCTTCGACCACCGCGTAGGCCCCGGAATTTCTGACCGCGAAACGCTCTCCGGCAACCCCGTTGACAAACAGATACCCGCTGGTAGCGCCATAGAGGACGGTGTTTCCGATGATGATGTTTTCTTCCGGTTTATACGTGATTCCTTTTGGGGGTGCCACGAAGATCTTCCCGCCGGACAGGCCTTTCCCCAGGTAGTCGTTGGTATCGCCTTCAATGCGGAACGTGACGCCGCGGCACAGAAAAGCTCCGAAACTCTGGCCTGCCGAACCGTAAAACGTACATTCAATAGTATCCGGCGGTAGGCCTTTCGCGCCGTATCGCCGTATGATCTCCCCCGACAGGGTGGATCCGGTAGCTCTGTCGGTGTTGTGGATCTCCCGGGAGATCCATACACGTTCTTTCCGCTGTAAGGCCCGTTCCGAAAGACGTATAAGTTCCTTATCCAGTTTGTTCTCCTTGATCTTTTGCAGACCGGGAACAAAATGTGACGGGAAAGTCCCTGTCTGTTCGGGGTGATACAACAGCCTGCTGAGGTCTACGGTACGGGCTTTTTCATGACGGATATCTTTTCGCTGTACCAGCCGGTCGCTGCGGCCCACCATTTCTTCAAAAGTCCTGAATCCCAGCCGTGCCATATATTCTCTCACTTCCTGTGCCAGAAAACGAAAATAGGTTTCCAGATGCTCGGGTTTGCCCTGAAAGCGCTTACGCAGTTCCTTATCTTGTGTGGCGATGCCGGCAGGGCAGGTGTTCATATGGCATTTGCGCATCATAACACATCCCAGGGTGATCAGGGGCAGGGTGGCAAAGCCGAACTCTTCGGCACCCAGCAGAGCGGCGACCACGATATCCCGGCCTGTCTTCAGTTGTCCGTCTGCCTGCAGGCGCACACGTCCCCGCAGGTTGTTTCTGACCAGGGTCTGATGGGTCTCGGCCAGCCCTGTTTCCAGCGGAGCTCCGGCATATTTGATGCTGCTCACCGGACTGGCTCCGGTACCCCCTTCGGTACCGCTGATAACGATCAGATCGGCATGGGCTTTGGACACCCCGGCAGCTACCGTGCCGACGCCGTTTTCCGACACCAGCTTGACACTTATGTATGCTCCCGGGTTGGTACTCTTCAGATCGTAAATGAGCTGTGCCAGGTCTTCGATGGAATAGATATCGTGATGGGGGGGCGGTGAGATGAGCGTGATCCCCGGAACGGAATGTCTTACCCGGGCAATGATCTTGTCCACCTTATAACCGGGCAACTGACCTCCTTCGCCGGGCTTGGCCCCCTGGGCGATCTTGATCTGTATCTCATCGGCATTGATGAGGTAATGAGTGGTCACCCCGAAACGTCCCGAAGCTACCTGTTTGATGGCGCTGCGCCGGTTTTCGGACGGATCGTTGACAAGGAAGCGGGCAGGGTCTTCCCCTCCTTCGCCCGTGTTACTGCGTCCTCCGATACGATTGACCGCAATGGCGATCGTCTCATGGGCTTCCTTGCTGATGGAACCGTACGACATGGCCCCGGTGACAAACCGTTTCATGATCGATTCGGCCTCTTCCACTTCCTCCTGAGGAACCGGATTCTCTCTGAAATCGAGAAGCCCCCTGATAAATACCGGGGTACGTGTATGTGCGTCTGCCGCGGCTGTAAATTTCCTGAAGCGTTCGTAGTTGCCTGTTCTTACCGACCATTGGAGCAGGGCGATGGTGTCCGGATTCCACGCGTGTTTTTCTCCCTCCCAACGATAACTGTATATTCCTTTATGAGGAAGATATCCGATGCCGTTGTCGGGGAAGAAGGTCTCCTGATGCGTTTTCATGATCTCGCGTGCCAGCTCGGGGAGGCCTATGCCTCCGATCTGGGAGGGGGTGCCGGAAAAATATCTGTCGATCATTTCTTCGCTGAGCCCCACGGCCTCAAAGATCTGGGCTCCGAAGTAACTCCGGAGGGTGGAAATGCCCATCTTGGACATGACCTTCATGATCCCTTTGTCAATGGCTTTGATGTAGTTCTTGCGGGCCTGCGGATAAGGCATATCAAGCTCTCCCTGTCTGACCATATCATCCAGGATTGCAAAGGGGACATAGGGGTTGATAATGCTTGCCCCAAAAGCCAGCAACTGGGCAAAATGGGTTACTTCCCGGGCTTCTCCCGTTTCCACGATCAGCCCCACCTGCATTCTTTTTTTCTGACGGATCAGGTGGTGATGTACTGCCGAGACCGCCAGCAGGGAAGGCACAGGGGCTTTATCTTCGGAGATATCCCGGTCGGAGAGAATGATGAAATTGGTTTCTCTGTCCACCGCCTCTTCCGCTTTTTTACATAAAGTGTCCAGGGCCTTCTTCAGCCCTTTGGCCCCGGTATTCACCGGATAGACCATCGGCAGGGTAACATGGGTGAACATCTGGTGTCGCAGGTCTTTGATCTTGCCCAGGTCGGTGTTGGTGATGATGGGCGACCTGAACTTGATCAGCCGGGCATGTTCCGGGCTCTCCTCGAGGATATTCTTCTGTATCGATCCGATGTAATTGGTCAGAGACATAACCAGCCCTTCCCGGATGGGGTCGATGGGAGGATTGGTGACCTGGGCGAACAACTGCCGGAAGTAATTGAATATCCTCTGGGGTTTATCCGAGAAAACCGCCATGGGCGCATCATTGCCCATAGAGTTGATTGGTTCTTTTCCCTGCTCGGCCATTGGTTTGATCAGCACTTCAAGGTCTTCTTTGCTGTAACCGAAAGATTTCAGATATACCGGGAGTTTATCTCCCAGACCCGACGGTTTCCGGTTGATCACCTCGATCTGTTCCATCTCCAGCCGGTTTTCTTTCAACCAGTTTCCATAGGGATAGCGACGGGCCAGGGTGGCTTTGACTTCATCATTCGGGATAATGATGCCCAGCCGGGTGTCCACCAGCAACAGCTTTCCTGGTTTCAGACGTCCTTTTTCGCGAATCTCTTCTGCCGGGAATTCCTGCACACCGGTTTCCGATCCCATAATGATCAGGTCGTTTTTGGTGATTAGATAGCGGGAAGGACGCAGACCGTTGCGGTCAAGGGTTCCTCCCACATATCGTCCGTCGGAGAACAAAATAGCCGCCGGACCGTCCCATGGCTCCATGAAAGTAGAGTGATATTCATAAAACGATTTCAGGCTTTTGGGTATGGGGTTTTTGTCGTTCCACGACTCCGGGATGAGCATACTCAGCGCGTGCGGAATGGTGCGGCCTGCTCTGACCAGAAACTCCATGGCATTGTCCAGCGAAGCGGAATCACTCTTGCCCGGTTCAATGATCGGGAACACCTTAGGCAGGTCATCCTGAAAAAGCTGTGACCGCATCAGCGACTCCCGGGCATGCATCCACAGACGGTTGCCGCGGATGGTGTTGATTTCTCCGTTGTGGGCGATGTAGCGGAACGGCTGGGCCAGATCCCATGAGGGAAACGTGTTGGTACTGAACCGCGAATGAATCAGAGCGATAGCGCTTTTAAAATCAGGATGCTGCAAATCAGGATAATAATCCCTCAACTGATCCGGGGTGAAAAGCCCTTTGTAAATAATGGTACGGGAGGAGAGGCTGGGGATATAAAAAATATCTTTGTCTTGCAGTTGTGAATTCCTTACTTTCTTCTCGATCTGCTTGCGGACAATATACAGTCTTCTCTCCAGCTCGTCCTGTTCCTCCTCACTGCCGATGAAGACCTGCTCTATGCGGGGTTCCGATGCCAAGGCGATCTCTCCGAGGATGCTGTTGTTCACGGGAACCTCCCGGAAAGTGAGAAGACGCAGCTTTTCCTGAGCGATGATCTCTTCCAGCCAGGACTTGCATTGTTCCGCCTGTTTTTTATCTGCCGGAAGAAAGAGCAATCCGGTCCCGTAACTGCCTGGAGCAGGCAGGGTGATCCCCGAACGGACGAAAAAATCGTGAGGTACCTGGGTCAGGATCCCTGCGCCGTCGCCTGTTTTGTTGTCGGCGCTTTCGGCACCGCGGTGGGCCAGGTTAATCAGGATCTGCAGTCCCCTTTCCACAATGTCATGAGACTTGTTCCCGTGGATGTGGGCCACAAAGCCGATTCCGCAATTATCATGTTCATTTTCCGGTCTGTACAACGACTTTTCCATATTACCAATAAATTTTACACACAACTATTCATCTCAGCGATCCCTGACGGGATGTCTGTACCGGAACATCCGGCTGTTCTCTCTCTCCTGAAAACCTGCCGGTGACTAAAACGGGTCGGGATGCTGGTTATTATCTTCTGATATAATCAACGATCCATTGACCGACTTCTGTGGTATGCCTGGCATTTTCCTTCCCTATATCTTCTGTCACGAATCCTTCTTCGAGGGATTTGCTGACCGCTTCGCGGATCATGGCTGCTTCTTCTTTCAGGATGAGAGCCGTCTCCAGCATCATGGCTGCCGAGAGGATCACCGCCAGCGGATTGGCTATGTCTTTTCCGGCAGCCTGCGGATAAGAACCGTGCACCGGTTCGAACAGGGATGTCAGACTGCCTACGGAAGCGGAGGGGAGCAAACCCATTGACCCGGTGATGACACTGGCTTCGTCGGTGAGGATATCTCCGAACATGTTTTCGGTGACCATCACATCAAACCGCCCCGGATTCTGGATGATCTGCATGGCGGCATTGTCTACAAACAGATAATCCACCTTTATGTCCCTGTTTTCCTGCGCCATTTCCTGAGCGATTTCCCGCCACAGACGCGAGGTAACGAGCACGTTGGCTTTGTCCACCACCGTCAGTTTTTTCCTTCTGCTACGGGCATACCCGAATGCCACTTTCAGGATACGTTCAATTTCTTCCCGGGAATAGATATTGGTTTCAAACGCTTTGTTCCCGTCTTCCGATCTGCCCCGGGGTTCGCCGAAATAACTGCCTCCCGTAAGCTCCCGGATCACCACAAAATCCACATTTTCTACCAGGTGTTTGCGGAGCGGCGACTTGTCCAGCAGGGAGGGAAAAGTGGCAACAGGCCTGATATTGGCAAACAGGCCCAGTTTCTTGCGCATGGTAAGTAAGCCCTGCTCGGGTCTGACTTTGGCTTTGGGATTATGGTCGTATTTGGGGTCGCCGATGGCTCCGAACAAAACGGCATCGGCATCACGGCAGAGCGCAAAGGTTGCCTCGGGAAAAGGGTCGCCCGCATGATCAATGGCAACCGCTCCCACATCTCCGTATTGAAAATTAAAATGATGCCCGTATTTCTCTTCCACGGCATGTAAGACAGCAACGGCCTGTTCCATGATCTCCGGCCCGATACCGTCCCCGGGCAAAGTGGCAATGGTGTAATTCATATTTTTTTCTTTGTATTAACAAATTCAATATCCATATTCAACCCTTTTCAAAAACACTTACTGTTTTGCCTCCCTTTTCTTCCGTTCAACAATCATCATTCAACCTTCATCCTTCCCTTGTTCTATTTTCTGCATTTCCCGGATATTTTCAATAATGTTCAGCATCTTCCCCGTAGCTTTGATGGCAGCCTCCGTCTGGTCGGCATCCAGCCCGTGGGTCTTGAACTCATGATCCTGATATTTCCAGGTGATATTGGCGCTTACCAGGGCATCGGTGCGGCCTCCGGGAGGAATGGTCACAATATAATCCGTCAGAACGGGATGTTCTATGTTCAGTTTGTCATAGATCTTCCACAGTGCCCGCATAAAGGCATCATACTGCCCGTCTCCGGTAGCATTTTCCTTATAGGCTTTTCCGTGGATTTCAACGGAAATGTTTGCGATTGGTTTTAAGCCGGAGGAGAGGGTGAGCGCATAGTTAAGGATCTTAACCGGCTCATGCAGATGGTTGTTACTGTTCAAAACATCTGCGATGATGTAAGGGAGGTCTTCTTTGGTGATCTGTTCTTTTTTATCCCCCAGTTCTATGACCCTTTGCGTGATCTTTCTGGTAGATTCGGGATCCAGATCTATCCCCATTTCTTCCAGGTTCTTCAGGATGTTGGCTTTGCCGGAGGTCTTTCCCAGGGCATACTGGCGTGAACGTCCGAAACGTTCGGGCAGCAGATCGTTGTAATACAGATTGTCTTTTGTGTCGCCGTCGGCATGTACCCCGCAGGTTTGTGTGAACACATTCTCTCCGACAATGGGCTGGTTGGCAGGGATGCGTATGCCGGAAAATGTTTCCACAATCTTGCTGACCCGGGTAAGTTGCGACTCATCCAGATGGTGTTCAGCCTGCAGATGATCGTTCAACAGCACTGCTACGCTGGCCAACGGCACATTCCCGGCTCTCTCTCCCAGACCGTTTACCGTAGTATGTACCCCGTGTACTCCCTCCCGTATGGCGGCCAGCACATTGCCTGTTGCCAGATCATAATCGTTATGGGCATGGAAATCCAGATGTAACTTCGGATATTGTTCACGTACCTGACGGATAAACCGGGCAGTCTGGTAAGGGTTAAGGATGCCCAGGGTGTCAGGTAGCATAAAACGCTCAATGGGCTCGTCCTGCAGTCCGTCCATCAGGAAAAAGACATACGCAGGACTGTTGATCATGCCGTTCGACCAGTCTTCGAGATACAGGTTTACCATCATCTCTTTGCTGCGGGCATAATGAATAGATCTTTTTATATCCTGAAGGTGCTCTTCCGGATCTTTGTGCAACTGCTCCTTCACATGCCGTAAGGATCCTTTGGTGAGCAGGTTGGCTACGCGTCCTCCTGCTTCGGCGATCCAGTCGATGGAGGCCGTGCCGTCGATGAAAGCCAGGATCTCGACCTTGTCCAGTTTTCCTTTCCGGGATGCACAGGAGGTGATGCGACGTACCGCCTCAAATTCTCCGGTGGAGACCCGGGCCGAAGCCACCTCAATGCGGTCCACACCCACTTCGTCCAACAACATCTTGGCAATGGTTTCTTTTTCTACCGGACTGAAAGAGACCCCCATGGTCTGCTCTCCGTCGCGAAGGGTGGTGTCCATGATCTCGATAAACATGGCCTTTTCTTTTTTATTTGTGATGTGACTGTTCGTAAGCTGTAATTTTATCCTTGTTGCTTAACAGATAATCGATATCGTCATATCCGTTCAGCATACATTCTTTTTTGTAAGCATTGATCTCAAACTCCTCGTGCTCTCCGGTGGCGACAACGGTGATTGTTTGTTCCGGGAGATTTATTTCCAGGACCGTATCCGGATCTGTTGCGGAGTGTTCAAACAGCCGTTGCAAAAATCCTTCGGTGACCTGCACAGGCAGTAACCCGTTGTTCAGAGCATTGTTCCGGAAGATATCCGCAAAGAAACTGGACACCACCACGCGGAAACCGTAGTCGTACAATGCCCAGGCAGCGTGTTCGCGGCTGGAACCGGAACCGAAATTTTTTCCTGCCACCAGGATCTTTCCCGAGTATGTGTCTTTGTTCAGGACGAAATCCGGGTTGGGAGTTCCATCAGAGGTATACCGCCAGTCGCGGAAGAGATTGTCTCCAAAGCCTTCGCGGGTGGTGGCTTTCAGAAAACGGGCCGGGATGATCTGGTCGGTGTCCACATTGTCAACAGGCAACGGAACAAAAGGGGAACGGAGTATGGTGAATTTTTCTCTTGGCATGTTTTTGCTCATTTATCGGGTGGGTGGTTTAAAGAAATTCCCGCGGGTCGGTGATCTTTCCGGTAATGGCTGCCGCCGCAGCGGTCAACGGGCTGGCCAGCATGGTGCGGGCTCCCGGGCCCTGACGGCCTTCAAAATTACGGTTGGAGGTGGAGACACTGTATTTCCCCGCCGGGATCTTATCATCATTCATCGCCAGACAGGCCGAACATCCTGGTTGCCGCAGCTCAAAACCGGCTTCTTTCAGGATCTTGTCCAGCCCTTCCTGCATGGCTTGTTTTTCTACCTGTTTCGACCCCGGGACGATCCAGGCCACTACATTGTCTGCCTTTCTGTGTCCCCGGACCATCCGGACAAAAGCCCGCAGGTCTTCGATACGTCCGTTGGTACAACTGCCCAGAAAAACATAATCCACCGGCTTGCCTGTCATGGGTTCTCCGGCCCGGAATCCCATATAATCCAAGGCCTTATAGTAAGAGCCGGCATCCGGATCGTCCTTGTTCACCACGGGGATGGTCCCCGTAACAGGGATGCCCATGCCCGGGTTGGTTCCGTAAGTGATCATCGGTTCTATGTCGGCGGCATCATAAGTGATCTCCCGGTCAAAGACCGCTCCTTCCTCTGTTTTCAGCGACAGCCATTCTTCGGCCATCCTGTCAAAATCATCCCCTTTGGGCGCAAACTCTCTTCCCCGCATATATTCGATCGTGGTTTCGTCGGGGGCAACCAGGCCGCCGCGGGCGCCCATCTCGATGCTCATATTACAAAGGGTCATGCGGCCCTCCATGCTGAGCGACCGGATAGCACTGCCGGCATATTCTATGAAGTAACCTGTGCCGCCGCTGGCAGAGATTTTTGAGGTGATGTACAGGATAATGTCTTTGGCGGTGACTCCTTTTCCGAGCGTCCCTTCTACCGTGATCCTCATCTTTTTGGGCTTGGGCTGCAGGACACACTGGGTGGCCAGGACCATCTCCACCTCGCTGGTGCCTATGCCGAAAGCGATGCTTCCGAAGGCTCCGTGGGTCGAGGTGTGACTGTCCCCGCATACGATGGTCATGCCCGGTTGTGTCAGGCCCAGCTCGGGGCCGATCACATGAACAATGCCCTGCCACGGATGACCCAGACCGTATAAGGGGATGTTATGGTTCCGGCAGTTCTCTTCCAGTTTCTGCACCTGCAGGCGTGACAGCTCCTCCCGGATCGGGAGATGCTGGTCGCGGGTCGGCACATTGTGGTCGGCAGTGGCTACCGTCCTGTCGGGACGGAAAACTTTTATCCCCCGTTGTTCAATGCCGGCAAATGCCTGCGGACTGGTTACCTCATGGATCAGATGCCGGTCGATATATAAAACATCAGGGCCCCCTTCAATATGTTCAACCACATGGTTGTCCCAGATCTTGTCAAATAATGTTTTTGGTTCCAAACGTTCTATATTTAATTTTTTAAACAATCTTGCCGATGGCATCCAGGAATGCTTCCACCGAAGCCGTGATGATATCGGTATTGGCCGAGAATCCGTAGTAGGTCTGTCCGCGGTTCTCTATTTGTACATGAACTTTTCCGAGGTCGTCGCTGCCTTTGGTGATGGCCTGGATCAGAAACTCTTCGAGCGTGACTTTTCGTTTGATCAGTTGCTTGACCGCCGAAAAAGCCGCATCAATGGGCCCGTTTCCGGTGGAGGTGGAGGTGAAGGATTCCCCATTGATCCTGACACGGACCATCGCTGTGGGAAAGACGGATTTTCCGGAGAGAACCTGTAGCCTCTCCAGCTTGATATGGCGGTCTTCTTTTTTGAACGTGCCCATCAACACCTCCAGGTCCTCATCCTTGATCTCCTTTTTCTTGTCGGCCAGTTCCAGAAAATGCTGATAGACATCGTCCAGTGCATTTTTAGATAAGGTATATCCCAGCACATCCAGTCTGTGCTTCAGCGCGGCACGTCCGCTGCGGGCCGTCAGGACAATACTCGATTCTTTGATACCTACATCTTTCGGATTGATGATCTCATAATTCTCTCTTTTTTTCAAAACACCATCCTGATGTATGCCTGAGGAGTGGGCAAAAGCATTGCGTCCGACAATGGCTTTGTTGGGCTGTACCGGCATGTTCATCAGCGAGGAGACCATGCGGCTGGTCTTATAGATCTTTTTCGTGTTGATCCCCGTGGTGAAGTGCAGGTCTTTATACCGGCTTTTCAGGATCATGGCCACTTCTTCGAGTGAGGTGTTTCCCGCTCTTTCGCCAATGCCGTTGATGGTCACTTCCACCTGCCGGGCGCCGTTGATGACGCCGTTGATGGTATTGGCTGTGGCCATGCCCAGATCATTGTGACAATGTGTGGAGATAACGGCCTTATCAATATTTGGCACATTTTCCACCAGATAACGTATCTTGGATCCGAACTCTTCGGGCAGCGCATAGCCCGTAGTATCCGGGATGTTGACTACGGTAGCCCCGGCTTTGATGACCTCTTCCACCACACGGGCCAGATATTCATTTTCGGTGCGACCGGCATCCTCGGCATAAAACTCGACGTCATCCACAAACTTACGGGCATACTTGACTGCAGCCCTGGCACGCTCAATAATCTCTTCCGGATTAGAGTTCAGTTTATAATGAATATGATAGTAGGAGGTGCCGATGCCTGTGTGAATTCGGGGACGCCTGGCATGCTGCAGGGCCTCGGCGGCCACTTCTATGTCTTTTTTAATGGCCCGGGTAAGCCCGCAGATTACCGGACGTGTCACTGCTTTGGAGATCTCTACCACCGACTTGAAATCCCCGGGACTCGAAATGGGAAACCCTGCTTCAATGATATCTACCCCCAGCGCTTCCAGTGCCTGCGCCACTTCAATCTTTTCCACGGTGTTAAGCTGACACCCGGGCACCTGCTCTCCGTCACGGAGGGTGGTGTCAAAAACATATACTCTTTCGTCCATGATCGTTTTATTTGTTTTCGGGTCTCAGTTTGCGCACCTGGGCACCTGTCGTCCACATCTCCGAGTTGTGTATTTCTTCCAGTTCTTTTGCGAGCTTTTCGCGATAATCGGGTTTCCGGTTCGCTTCTATGGTGATACGTGCTTCATTGCCGGAAGCTACGCTGTCGTATAACTCCTCAAATACCGGTTTGACAGCATCCCGGAAACGGTTTTTCCAGTCCAGCGCTCCCCGTTGTGCGGTGGTGGAACAATTGGCATACATCCAATCCATGCCGTTTTCGGCTACCAACGGCATAAGGCTTTGTGTCAGTTCTTCAACGGTTTCGTTGAAAGCCTCCGAAGGGGAATGTCCCCTGGACCTTAACAGGTTGTACTGGGCTTCCATGATACCGGCAATGGCTCCCATCAGTACCCCGCGTTCTCCGGTGAGGTCACTGTACACTTCTCTTTTGAAATCGGTCTCAAAAAGATAACCGGAACCGATACCTACGCCGATGGCCAGTACCCTGTCTTTGGCTCTGCCGGTAGCATCCTGGTAGATGGCATAACTGGAGTTGATGCCTTTGTTCTGCAGGAAAAGCCGGCGCAGAGAGGTGCCTGAACCTTTCGGGGCTACGAGGATCACATCAATGTTGTCCGGAGGGATGATCCCCGTCTGGTCGCTGAAAGTGATGCCGAAGCCGTGAGAGAAATACAGGGCCTTTCCTTCGGTAAGATGTTTCTTCATGACCGGCCAGGCAGCGATCTGTCCGGCATCCGATAACAGGTTCAGGAGGATGGTGCCTTTCTCGCAGGCTTCTTCTATCTCAAACAGGTCTTTGCCTTCCACCCATCCGTCGTCCAGGGCTTTCTGCCATGACCCCGAGCCTTTGCGTTGTCCAACGATCACATTGAAACCGTTGTCTTTCAGGTTCAGTGCCTGCCCGGGGCCCTGAACCCCGTATCCTATCACTGCAAGCGTATCGTTTTTCAGTACTTCTTTTGCCTTGTCAAGAGGAAATTCTTCTCTGGTAACAACATTTTCCAGAACACCTCCGAAATTGATCTTTGCCATAATTACTGTTTTAATGAATAAAATGAGTATTTTTTAATAAATCCTTAACGGTTTACTGCTAAATCCTGATGCCTGAACTCAAAACCTTAATCGTTCGTATAATTCGTCGCCTCTTCCAGTTCCTGCAGGTGTACGGCCAGTTCTTTCATGGGCTTGGTAATGGCCACTCTTCCCGAACGAACAAATTCCAGCAGGCCAAAAGGCTTCATCTTGTTCAGCAACTCCTGGGTTTCTTCTTTATGGCCTGTTTTTTCGATGGCCGTATATTCGGGAGTGACCTCCAGAATACGGGCATTGTATCTGCGAACCAGTTTTTCTATCTCATTGGTTTCCAATAGGGCAGAGGTAGGTACCTTATACAGGGCAATCTCCTGATAGATGATCTCATCCGAATGATAATAAAAGGCTTTCATAACATCCACCAGTTTCTGGATTTGTGAAATGATCTTGCGGATCATGGTCTCGGTCGTGTTGACGACAATGGTGAAAGAGTGAACGCCGGGAATGTGATATTCCGAGGTGGTCAGACTTTCAATGTTGATCTTGCGTCTGGTGAAAATAATGGTCAGACGGTTCAGCAAGCCGATATGGTTCTCGCTGTAAACCTTGATGGTGAATTCTTCTGTTTTTTCCATAATGTTTGTTTTTACAACGTTCTACTCGGTTACCATGTCAGATACGGAGGCTCCTGCGGGGACCATCGGAAAGACATTCTGTTCTTTCTTCACTTTTACTTCGAGCAGGAAGGGTCCGTCGGTAGCCAGCATCTCATCCACCGCCTTTTCCAGATCTCCCCGTTTTTCGATATACCTGGAGGCAATGCCGTACCCCTCGCTGGCGATTTTGGTGAAAGCAGGGTTGGTTAGCTCGGTAAAAGAATATCTTTTTTCAAAAAACATGTCCTGCCATTGTCTTACCATGCCCAGGAATGAGTTGTTCAGTACGATCATTTTTACAGGCAGTTTATATTGGGCGATGGTGCCCAGTTCCTGGATGGTCATCTGGAACCCGCCGTCACCGGCAAATCCCAGCACAGTACGGTCGGGGCTGGCCACTTTGGCCCCCACGGCTGCCGGTAAGCCGAACCCCATGGTCCCCAGTCCTCCCGAAGTGACGAAGCTGCGGGCCTTTTTAAAACTGTAGTTTCTGGCTACCACCATCTGGTGTTGTCCTACGTCGGTGACCACGATGGCCTGGCCGTCGGTCTTATCCGATACCAGATGAACAACCTCATCCATCTTAATATCCGACCCTTTGGACTCACGGGCAGGCTTGATGACTTTATCATACTCCTTCTTATATTCTTTGCGGAAAGACTCGACCCATTCTTTGTGATCATTCTCTTTTATCAGAGGGAGTAATTTTGACAGTGCGTCCTTGGCGTCTGCTACGATGGCCACGTCTGTCGGGACGTTTTTGCCGATCTCGGAGTGATCTATTTCGATGTGTATGATTTTGGCCTGGTTGGCATAATCGTCCAGCCGGCCGGTGATCCGGTCGTCAAAACGCATACCTATGGCAATCAGCAGGTCACACTCGTTGGTCTTGAGGTTGGGCGCCATATTGCCGTGCATCCCCGGCATCCCCACATTCAGGGGATGATCCACCGGAAAGGAAGAGAGCCCGAGCAAGGTGGTGGTCACCGGAATGTCCGCTTTGGTGACCAGATTCATCAGTTCTTCCTCCGCTTTGGAAATCAGAATGCCCCTTCCCGCGATCAATAAAGGTTTCTGGGCTTTGTTGATCAGATGGGCTGCTTTTTCCACCTGGTCCATCTGTACCTTGGGATAAGGGAAATAGCTCCGTATCCTCCGGCATTTTTTGTAATGCCATTTCATCCTTCCGAATTGTGCGTCTTTGGTGATGTCTATCATCACCGGTCCCGGCCGGCCCGTAGAGGCAATATAAAAAGCTTTGGCCACGATTTCAGGGATTTCTTCAGCCGAGGTGATCTGATAGTTCCATTTGGTTACCGGCATGGTAATGCCTATCACGTCGGTCTCCTGAAAAGCATCTGTACCCAGGAGATTGGAAGAGACCTGTCCGGAGAAGGCTACCAGGGGGACCGAATCGATCATGGCATTGGCCAGACCGGTGACCAGGTTGGTGGCTCCGGGTCCCGAGGTGACCATAACCACGCCGGTTTTCCCCAAAATCTTGGCGTAGCTTTCTGCAGCATGGGCCGCCCCTTGCTCATGCCGTACCAGAACGTGGTTGAGCTGGTCCCGGTAATCAAAAAGAGCATCGTAAACAGGCATGATGGCTCCGCCGGGATACCCGAAAATTGTTTCTACATTTTCTTTTAACAGGGAAAAGATAAGGGCTTCCGATCCCGTAATTTCCGTGCCTTCTGCCGGAAGTTCCTTTTTGGCTGTTTTTTCGTCGTTTGTCTTCATCATTGGTAAGGTTTAACTTGATATAGCTAATGGTTAATTTGCCGGATGGCCCCTTTGTCGGCCGAGGTGACCATTTGTGCATATGCCTGCAGGGATACCGGGATATTGCGGTTTCGTGTTGTAGGGGTGTAGGCCTTTTCCCCTCTCTTTTCTTCTGCCTCCCTGCGTGCTGCCAGCTCATCTTCGGATAAGCGGACTTGGATACTTCGTTCGGGGATGTTGATATCTATGATATCTCCGTCCTTTATCAGGGCGATTTCTCCTCCGGCAGCCGCTTCGGGAGAGACATGACCTATGGAGAGGCCGGCGGTGCCGCCCGAGAAACGGCCGTCGGTGATCAGGGCGCACGACTTGTCCAGTTTCATGGACTTAATGTATGAGGTAGGATAAAGCATCTCCTGCATGCCGGGGCCTCCTTTGGGTCCTTCGTAACGGATGATCACTACATCTCCGGGCTCAAGCTCATGCCCCAGAATAGCATCACAGGCCGCTTCCTGCGATTCGTAAACACGCGCACTGCCACTAAAGGTATAAAGCGATTCATCTACCCCGGCGGTCTTGACAATACATCCGTCACGGGCGATATTGCCGAAGAGGACGGCCAGACCGCCTTCCTTGTTATAGGCATGATCATAATCCCGTATGCAGCCTTTCGCGCGGTCCTGGTCCGGTTCGTCATAGTAGTTCTCCTGTGATCCCATTTCCAGGTTCCGGAACATCCCGGGTGCACTGGTGAATATTTTTTGGGCATAGGCGGTAACGGAGGGACGCATAATGTCAAAGTCGTTGAGGGCATCCTCCAGACTGGGATAATCAACTCTTTTTACCGAATGATCGATGAGTCCCTGCCGGTCCAGTTCTCCCATAATAGAGAGGATCCCTCCGGCTCTGTTGACATCCTGCACATGATAGTGTGAGCTGGGCGCCACCTTGCAGAGATTCGGAATGCTGCGGGACAGGTCGTCAATGTCTTTCATGGCAAAATCCACGCCTGCCTCATGGGCAACAGCCAGCAGGTGTAACACCGTATTGGTGGACCCTCCCATGGCTATGTCCAGAGACATGGCGTTTAGGAAGGCCTCCCGGGTGGCGATGCTGCGGGGCAGGACGGAGGAGTCTCCCTCCTCATAATATTTGTTGGTGTTCTCAATGATCAGGTCCACGGCTTTGTCGAAGAGGGTGATCCGGTTTTTGTGGGTAGCCACAACGGTCCCGTTTCCGGGGAGGGCAATCCCCAGGGCTTCAGCCAGACAGTTCATGGAATTGGCGGTGAACATACCCGAACAGGAACCACAGGTGGGACAGGCATTACGTTCTACCTCCAGCAAAGCCTGCTCGCTGACCTCCGGATCGCCGGCCATGACCATGGCATCCACCAGGTCGTACATCTGATCTCCTACCACCCCGGCTTCCATAGGTCCTCCCGATACAAAGATCGCGGGGATATTAAGCCGCATAGCGGCCATCATCATCCCGGGAGTGATTTTATCGCAGTTGGAGATACAGATCATAGCATCGGCCATGTGGGCATTCACGACATACTCGACACTGTCGGCAATCAGATCGCGTGACGGCAGGGAATACAACATGCCCTGGTGTCCCATGGCAATCCCGTCGTCAATGGCGATGGTGTTGAACTCGGCAGCAAAATAACCCCGGGCTTCGATCTTTTTCTTCAACTCCTGCCCGATATTATGCAGATGAACATGTCCCGGCACAAACTGGGAAAATGAGTTTACGATGGCAAAAACCGGGCGGCCGAAATGAAACTCTTTCATCCCGTCGGCACGCCAGAGACTGCGTGCCCCTGCCATGATCCGGCCCTGTGTGGTGGTATTGCTTCTGAGCGGTATCTTCATCGTATCTTTTTTTTACTTTTATCTTTTTACTTTTGTCTTTTATCTTATAAAAAAGAACCGTCCCCTGGGTGAGAACGGTTCGGATATAATCTTTATACCATTCTCATCTCATCCCCTGCGCAGGATAAGAACGGAAAGAATGATATTTACACTCAAATGGATCATGTTGGCTCTTTGAGACAACAAAAGTATACATCCTTTTTTCATGACCAAATATTTTTACAACTTTTTTATGCTGTCAAACATAAGATGATTTCTATGTGATAGAAAATCAGAAAAATATATGATTAAAAAGTTCACATCAACGCAGGGTGGCGGGAAGACACAATCGAATGCAGGAACGTGTAATATTGTATAAATATGCAGGAATGTTATATGGGCTTTCACTGTCGTCCAAAGTCATTCGTTTGCTGCGCTTGCTGTCATACGATGGTCATACCGCAACTTTCGAAATGCTGTAAGCGAGCATTTCGTTAGAGCTGCGAGCATCCTCGACACAAAACCAAAATCTCAGAGAAATTTAGGTTGTTTCTGAATTCGCTCACTATTCTCTTTTAGTACAATAGTTGGATATCTTGTATTAACTGCAATTAAAACAGTATGTTACAACTGTATGGCCATTATCATTTGATTTTCACGTCTCCCTTCAGGGAGGCGTTTGTCATATAACTCTTTCATCCCTGAATCCTATCATTATCCCTCCAAGCTCTTTATAAAGTTATTCAATATAACCTTTCCGTAATCCAGGGGCGTAACCTGTTCCAGGAGGCTCTTTACGGAGCGGCCGGTTTTTTCGATATGCTCTTTCTGCTCCATGATCAGGGCCCGCATTATTTCTTCCGTATATTCAGGATGAAACTGTACCCCGAGGGCATTGCGGATGCGGAAAGCATGCGTGGCTTCAAAATCGTTATATGCCAGCAACCGGGCTTCGGGCGGCATCGACCGGACCGTCTGGGCATGGTTGACATGTACCGGAAAAACGGGGGGTAAACCCTGAAACAACGGGTCCTCCCGTCCTTCTTTTGTCAGGGTAATATCCACACTGCCCAGTTCCTGTCCGCCGGGATGATCGCCTATCTCACCACCGGCGGCATAGGCCAGTATCTGATGACCGAAACAGACCCCCAGCACCGGATGGTCCTTGGCAATGGCTTCACGCAGCCATGAAGCCAATGTCTCTATCCATGGGGTGTGGTCAGTCACATCATCGTGCGAGCCGGTAACGATCGTACCGGCAAAGTCGTGATAATCCGGCCACGTTGCATCTTCCAGGAATACTTCTGCCACCAGGTCTTCCCTGGGGGGGCTGACTTTGGCCCGGAACCAATCTTCAAAATCCCCGTAATAACGGATTACTTCCGGGAAGGTGTTCCCGGCTTTCAGGATCAATAATGGTTTTTTCATCGTCGGTTAAAAGTTTATCTGGAACATCCCCACCGGTACAGGTCCATCACCAGGCAGGATGACACTTTGGTTCGTGTCGTCAGTTTTTTCAGCAACCATCCTCCGGCATACTGGCCCAGAAAAAAAGCACCTACCAGGGCCGGGTAGGTGTAGAGCTGAAATCCAAGATGCCCGATGAAGCGCAGGGCAATAACAAACGGCACCGGTACGTGCACTGCCAGAAACCATTGCAATGACAGCTTCTTTACATTTGCCCGCCAGTATCCGAACGGCAGATTAAGGAAAAATACAGCCAGACTGATTAAAAAAAGATTCATGAACCGGCGTTTTGATAATGTAAATCAGGTTTTTGCAAAATAATACAACATTCCGGTAAAAAGCAAAAAAATAATTGTTTGCCGGGTTTTAAAATACTTGTGATCTGAAAAATCCAGAAATGATTTGTATATCACATAGATAAATAAATAATACCTACGTAGGTGCCTACGTAGGTATTATTTTCACGGACAGATGAAATATATCTTAATTTAAAGTTTCGCACATTCTGTTATTTGATTAAGAATGACTTCGTCAAACAACGCGAAAATTTTATATATCATAGATTATCAATATCTTGCGGGTTTCTTTTTTATTGATACCAACCTGGCCTAACTTTGCATTTTCTTTGTGTAACTTCACGCAACAGCTATTCCGCCAAGATATGCAAAGAGGTCGCGAAAAACCGCAAAGTTTTTTTCTGCATTATATCAGAACGCTATTTTGCATCAAAGGACAAGGTAAGAATAAAGGAAGGTCGTTTATACAGCCCCCCGTCGTTTGCGGGATCTCCCATATAGGAATGGAAGAAAAGGGTCAGTGTCATTCTGTCCGGAGATATTTTTCTGATGATGACGGTGGAGGTGTAATCTTTCATCCCGATGAAAGCGCTTCCTGTGAACGTCAGATAATTGACATTTTTAAAAGTCACCGTTTCGGGCACTCCGTCTTTCTGGTCATCATTGGCATCATAAACGGACTGGATCTTGAGATCCTGATTTTTATGCACAGCCCAGGTGACCGTATCTCCTGAAAGGTTTGGATATTTGATCTGAAAAATACCGTAATTGGTTGTTTTTACAATGTCATTGGGGTCCGCCTCCTTACTGGAATACACCCAGCCGGCCAGCACATTACCGTTTTTCGTATCAAGAGAGTAACTTCCGTCATACTTAAAGGTATACTCGTTGTCATATTCTTCTGATAAACCCAGTACATCCAGCATATTATCCGTTGCCGGGAAGTAATTGGGGGCCAAATCTTCCTTTACCCATCCGACCCCGTCATTGGGCCCTGCCGTTCTCGAGACCACCCATGTTTTTCCATTGGGATTATTGGCTCCGCCGGTTAGGAGTTCTTCGATCGTGGCGATAGTGACATTTTCAGACTTTGTTGTTTCTCCGCCTTCGCCTGTTACCGTACAGGTGATGGTGTAAGCTCCGCCCTGGGCATAGGTATGGGTATGGCTGCCTACAGAATCGGAATGGGTGCCGTCACCATAGTCCCAGGACCAGGAGATTGCCTCGGGAGATTCTGCCGCAATGTTTACCGTAAAACCGTCAACGGTTATATAAAGATCAAGCGTGGGAGGCGGGACACTGTTCTTTTTACATCCTGAAAAATATATTCCTGTTATCAGGATAAGGCTCATCGTCAGGGTTTGTTTCCAAGAACTCTTGTTTTTCATCATGCTATGGGTTTTATTTTGATACAAAAATAATTATTTTTTATGATTTATTTTAACCTGGGAAACACCTCCTTCGGGAGGCATAGATAAAGGAATATTGGAATATTGGAATAATGGAATGATGGAATGATGGAATGTTGGGGGAATGGAACAGGGATATTTTTTACATTCATAATTCATAAATCACTGGTGTCCGGAATAAATATTACAACCATTAGTATAACAATGATTAACAATGTGTTAGATGAATATAATACAAAGAGAAGCAGTTTATTCAAATATTAATATTTGGTTATTAAAGATTTTCTGTACCTGTCCGCCGTTTTTTGTTTTACCCCCACCCCAACCCTCCTCCGCCAGCTGGCGGAGAGGGAGTTTTCCCCGGTGCTATTTTTCTACTGATGGCAGGAGGGGGTAATACATAAAATATGCTTTATTCCACATAATATTTATCTTTTTTACCGGACACTACTGATTCATAAATCAAAATTCGTAATTCATAATTCATCCTTTCCCTGATCTCTGCCCGGTGGATGAGGATCAAAGCCACCTTTTGTGAAGGGGGATGGTTTACTTTTCACCCGGCACACTGCGTACATCCCACCAGACCCTGGCATCTATCCTGTCCTTTCCTCCGGGGAGTCTGCTGATCGCTTCTTCCATGTTCTTTCCGTTGATGGATCTTTCCGTGGTTACCGGATAAGACAAGCGGGAAGGCAAATGTCCGTCAGTAACTCCTTTTGACAGCCAGGGTTGTGTTCGTTGAGGTATTAAGGGGTATCCTGTGCGCCGGATAGTACACCAAGATTCAAAGGCATTGGGTACGGAAGCGATCCACATCTGTGTGGCGATTTGCCGGAAGCGGTTTTCCTGGTCGCCGTAAAGGGTAGCCTCCGGTTCGTTGGCAAGGTACCGGTTGACAGAATCCGGTTGTATGTTCCATTGCTCCATGGCCAGCCGGATAGCCGTCTGGTACATCATATTGGGTTGTCCTCCCGTTCCTCCGATATTGAACAGGGCTGCTTCGGCCCGGTAGAGCCATATCTGCGCTGCTGTAATAAGGTAAACGGGCTGATCCTGTGCGAAGAACTCACCCGAAGGGATGGAAGCATTTTTTTTGTTCCAGGAAGAAAAAGCCTCATCGGTCAATCCGTTAGGCATCCCTTTGTATAACCCTTCCGGGTTTTTTGTGGCAAAAAAGGCAAGACGGGGGTCGTGGGTTTCCTGCAGGGTGCTGATGAATTTATCAGCCCATACCAGATTATATATTCCCTCCTGGCTTGATTTCCAGTACCACCACCATGGATTGTACATATCACTTTTACTGGCCGATGTTTCCAAAACCGGGTTTTGATCATTGGTTTCGATAAGGGGAAGTGACAGGCATTCGGTGATAACCGGTTCATATGTTGCCGGGTCAGCAAAACGCGCACGCATGGCCAGAAGCAGCCGGTAAGAGTTGATAAAACGTATCCATTTGTCTAAATCCCCTTTGTAAACCGGGTCAACACCGGGTGCATAGATCCCCTCCTGAGCCCCTGAATCCTGAAGAACCCGGACGCATTTGCCAAGTTTTTCCACCATATCGGCATAGATATCCTCCTGACGGTCGTAAACCGGTTTTTCAATGCCGTATTTAGCCATACCTGCCTCGAAATAAGGAACGTCCCCAAACAGATCCGTTAACCTGGAAAAGCTGATGATGCCAATGAATTGAGCCTGGGCATGATGCCATTTGTTTTCATACCTGCCTCCTTTGTCTGTCAGCCTGAGTACTTCCACTGCGTTGCGTATGGAGGAATTATATATGCCTGAAAAAATCATCTCCGGATAATCCTGTGTACCATATCCGTTGTATTTGTCTATTTCACGAACCCAGTTATTTGAAATATAGATATGGGCATACTGACCCCCGAAATTGACCTGAACATTACCCATCTCGTTATTGAAAGCGCCTCTGACAGCGCTTGTAAAAAGATAACTGTCGGGAAGATCTGTGAGCTTGTTGGGATCGGTATTCATTTTCTCCCAACGTTTGGTACAACCTGTGATAACGGATAGTAATATTGCCAGTAAAAGGATAGGTGTAGCCGGCTTACTCAGTATGTTGTGTTTTTTCATTTTCTACAGCATTTTAGGTTAAAAATTCACATTCAGACTGAAACCGTAGCTTCTCGGGCTGGGCATGGGATTCAACTCAAAAGCGTTACCAATACTTCCGGCATTGAACCCGGATTCGGGATCATAATCTCCTGAGGCATTGTAAAAGAAGAAAAGATTTCTGGCAATAAAAGAAATGTTCATTTTCCGGACAAAGGTTCCTTGTAACCAGCGCTTAGGTAAATTATAACCCAATGACAGCTCACGCATTCGAATGTTGGTAGCATCCATGATGTAGTCTTTGACGATCTTATCAAAATAGATGACAGTGACAAACCGTAACATAGGCTGGACGGCTATATCATTAGGATTGCCCGTATTGGCATTTACCCCGTCTTCCACATATCCCCTGGGGACGACCCCGGGTTTGGGAGTGCCGTACAACAGGCCTGTGTGGGTATCATACCATTCTTTTCTTCCTTCGAGCGAGCGTGGAGAGGTGCCGAAGAGGTCATGATAAAGTTTGGTTTCGGAATAATATTGGCCTCCCAACTGGAAGCTTATCAGAAAATTAAGGTCGAAGTTCTTCCAGGAAATATGGTTGGATAATCCGCCGGTAAGATCAGGGTTAATGTCGCCCAGCCTTTTGTAATCGCCTATAAGAGGCAATCCGTTGTCACCAATGAGTTTCTGGCCTTTTTCGTTGCGTTTGTAATCATATCCGTAAATAGACCCAAAAGGTTCTCCGGGTCTGATTTCAACAAAGGCAAAGCCTGTTACGGCCTCCAGAAGCACCCGCCGGTCAACATTCTGATAGAGGGAAACGACTTTACTGATGTTCCTGGCAAAGTTCAGGGAAAGATCCCAGGAGAAGTCTTTTCTGGTTACAGCCGTTCCGTTGATGACGGTTTCCAAACCCTGATTTTGTACTTTTCCTGCATTGACCATGATCGATCCGAAACCCGAAGAAGGAGCCAGTTCAACGGCCATGATCTGATTTTTCGAGACAGCATTGTACCAGGTTATGTCAAGGCCAAGCCGGTTTTTGAAGAAACTCAGGTTCGTCCCCACTTCCCAGGTGTCTGTCAGCTCGGGTTTGAAGTTCTGAAAGGCCAGCCGGCTGCTCATGTTTCCTGTGGGATAGGGCAGGGAGGATTGACTTACACTATAGTAATTGGTGGTCTGGTAAGGACCGGCATCATTTCCCACCCGGGCAACAGAAGCCCGTAGTTTGCCTTTGGAAAAGATCTGTGACTGGATGTGAAAGGCCTGCGTAAATAAAAAGCTTATATTTCCCGAATAAAACCCATAGGAGTCATTTTCGGGAGGCAGGGTGGAAGACCAGTCGTTCCGGTAGGTAAAATCCAGGTAGAGGTAATTCTTCAAGGATGCTGTTGCCATACCGTAGAGCGACAATACCTCTTTTTGGCTTAGACTCTCCCAGGTACTGTAATTCTTAAGATTACTCATATGATAGAACTTTGGCACGTTCCAGTCGCTGCCGCTCTGGCCGATCCCTTTCCACTGGTCATACCTGTAATTTCCACCCAGATTAAAATTCAGTTTAACCTTTTTGCCGACGTTTTGTTTGAAACTGAGCAGGAAGTCATTGTTCCATTCATAACCGGTACTTATATTCTGGTTCATATTTCCCTGGTACGAACTTTGGTTGTAACTTCCGCTTGCCGCATATTCCTTCCACCTCCGGTCCGTCAGGTCCAGGCCTGACCGGAGAAGAAGATCCAACTTTTTTGTGAAATTAAACTTTAGTGAAAACATGCTCTGGAGGCGGTTTTTTTCATCCATATTTTTCTTGTTCCGCATAGTCCAGTAAGGATTTGAGACCGTACGGTCCCATGCCCATCGTTCCGATCCATCGGGAGCTTCTGCATTTATTTTCACACTGTTCAGGACGACGTTTCTGGGCAGTGCACCCAGCGACCAGCCTGCATTGGCAGGGTCTTCAGCCAGATAAGGCCGGTTATGAACTTTGCCGTGGATATACGTCAGCTTGGCATTCATTTCAATACTTTTGCCGAATTTTGAGGAACCATGCAGATTAACAGTTTGCCTGGCCATTTTATTGGTGGGATACATGCCCGAACTGTTATTGTTGGTAATCGAGGCACGGAAAGTGGTTTTGTCATTGCCCCCGTTAAAGGCGAGCGTATTGATGAAACTGAGCCCTGTCCGGTAGAATGCTTTGAATGGATTGGGTTGAGGTTCATAGGCAACCATATTCCCCAGCCAGTCAGGTTTCATGGATCCGTCTATTTTACTTCCCCAGCTCCATATCCAGGGTTCTTCTCCTGCTATGTCATCCATGCTGCTATAAACTTCTGTTGGATATCTGCCAAAGGCTCCCTGACCGTATTCGTTTTGCAGTTTGGGATATTTCATGGGGTTGGAGGCCAGGAAACTGGAGCTGAAGGATATGCCTAAACCCTTCCTGTTTGTTCCCTTTTTGGTAGTGATAAGTATGACCCCGTTGGCTCCTCTCGAGCCATAAACGGCAGCTGCTCCGGCGCCTTTAAGCACACTGATGCTCTCCACATCTTCGGGATTTATGTCAGACAGGGCATCTCCCCGGTCAACGCCTCCCCATTCCGAGGCACCTCCGTATGTTCCGCCGCTGACGGGGATACCGTCAATTACGATCAAAGGACGGTTGCCTCCCGATAGTGAAGCGACGCCCCTTAACACCACCCGTGCCGAGGCATCTACTCCGGTGGGTGATGTTGTGATCTGCAGGCCGGCAACTTTCCCGGCCAGGGAATTAAACGGATTGTTAAGTTTTACTTCGGATATTTCCCTGCTGTTAACTTTGGCAATGGAATATCCCAATGAACTTTTATCCCTGGCAATGTTCAGGGCTGTAACTACCACATCCTTGATTTGTTCGGCAGTTTCCTGCAAATGTACCGTAAGTTGGGTTACACCCGCTGCCGGGATCTTAACCGGTTTGTAACCGACAAAGGAGAAAACCAGTATGGATTTTCCTCCGGGTACCTCCAGCCGGAATTGTCCGCCGGGACCGGTAACCGTGCCTGTTGATGTACCCTCGATAAATACATTTACCCCCGGAATAGATTCTCCTGTCCCGGCAGATACAACCCAACCCGAAACAACATGCTTCCTGAATCCCGTTTCAGGGGCAATAGCAACCATTTTATCTTCCAGGAGTTTGTATGTCAGTGTTGTTCCCTGCAGCAGGGTATCAAGAAATTCGGTTATGGGTTGGTTTTTGGCTTTTACAGTAACTTTTTTATTTAGCTGGGGAAGTGCGGCATTAAAATAAAGATGATAAACACCCTGTTCCTGAATATCTTTTAATATTTCCCCTATCGTTACATTTGCCTTGCGGATGGTTATGGTAGTGTCTTTCTGGGCAAAAAGAGTCAGGGATATAGCTGTAAAAACAAGGAACAATAAGATTTTTGTTTTCATTATTTTAGCTTGTTGTTATAGATTTGTCCGGAGGTAGCTGAAACTTTTGAGAGTGTATCATATTTGATTTGAATTATGTTAATCTGTAATACATAACAAAGAAATAATTTTTTTTCAATAGATGGATCATTCACTTTAAAAATTGAAGAAAATACAGTTAGTCTTTGTTTAAATAAATGTATTTTGTTTTTTTATGGAAAATTAAATAATTTTTTATACTATGGTCATGAAGCGACGAGGATTTTTAGCATTTTTTGGAGTTACCGGAATGGGACTGGCTTTTCGCAAGACTTTTGGCCGGATGCCGGAAAAGGCGGAAAAGGATCTTAATACGGGTGAAAAACCTGTGATCACCTATGAAAAGAAAAGGCTGGAACTGTTCCATCCCTGGACCATCACACGGGGTACAGCAGCCTACAAAGAGAATGTACTGGTTTATTATAAAAAGGACGGCATCACAGGTGTGGGAGAAGCCGGTCACATGACGGCTGCCGGTCAGAATGCCGACCGGACGATCCGGGAACTGCAACCCCTGATCCCGCTTTACCGCGATACTGATCCGTTCCTGTTTTATGATCTGCCGGAAAAAGCCCGGGAGATCGTGCCGGTTCTTTCCCCGGCCAAAGCAGCCCTGGATATTGCCCTGATGGACTGGATCGGCAAAAAACTGGATATTCCCCTTTATCAGTTTTTGGGCATCAACCCCGTATCAGAGGTAAAGACCTCTTTTTCTATCGGCCGGGATAAGCCGGAGGTGATGAGACAGAAAGTGAAAGAGGCAGCTCCTTATAAAATTCTGAAGGTAAAAATTACCGGCCGGGGAGACAAGGAAGCCATACGTGCCATACGCAGCATGACGGATAAACCCATACGGGTGGATGTGAATGAAGGCTGGAAGGATAAGGAAAAAGCCATCAAAGAGATTGAATGGCTGGCAGCGCAGGGGGTGGAGTTTGTGGAACAGCCCATGCCGGTGGAGATGCTGGAGGAAACCCGCTGGCTCAAAGAACGTTCTCCCATCCCCATCGTGGCAGATGAGGCGGTAAACACCTCTGAAGATGTTCTGAGAATTTCGGATGCTTACGACGGGATCAATATCAAGTTGATGAAATCGGGAGGGATCATCGAAGCGTATCGTATGACGCTGCTTGCCCGCCTGCTGAAACTGGATATCATGCTGGGCTGTATGATAGAAACCACCGTGGGTATTGCTGCTGCCGTGCAGTTACAGGCGCTGGCACGGTGGGTGGATCTCGACGGGAACCTGCTGATAAAAAATGATCCTTACACCGGACTTACCCTCAGGGAGGGGCACTGGGTGATGTCCGGGAAGCCGGGGATAGGCGTGGAGAGAAGAAGTAATAAGTAATAAGGCAATCCGCCTCCGCCATTGTCTCCGCTTATATGCTACGACGATCAAAGAAGGCTACGGCGGACGAAGAAAGGGAGAAGGAATGATGAAGGATAATTGACGAATGATGAACAAGGAAAGTCGAATATCGAAAGTCGAATGTCCAATAGCGAAGGAAGCTGAAAAGTTATTCGCTTTATCACTTCATCGCTTCATCGCTTCATCGCTTCATCGTTCTTAATACATATCCCACACCCCGGATGGTTTCAAGTTTGACCTCTTTTTCCGGTTTCAGGTATTTGCGTATGCGGCTGATGAAGACATCCATACTGCGGCCGAGAAAGTAATCGTTTTCACCCCACAACCCGGCCAGGATCTCTTCCCGCTTGAGAACCTGATTCTGGTGTGACAAAAGATATTTCAAAAGTTGTGCTTCTTTTAAGGTAAGCCGGTAGGTGTTGCCGTAACCGGCTAGTTCCAGCTGGTCGGGGACAAAACGGAACTGTCCGATGGCCATCAATTCCGGCTCTGTTTTTCCCGACCGCCGCAAGATATTGTTTATACGTAGTACCAGCTCTTCCGGTTCGAAAGGTTTGCAGATATAATCGTCGGCTCCCATTTTCAAACCCTGTAAAACATCCTCTTTGGAAGTACGGGCCGTGAGGAACAGCAGGGGCTGGTCCGGTGCTGCCTGTTTGATCTTCTTTCCCAGCGTCAGCCCGTCCATGCCCGGCAACATGATATCAAGGATGCAAAGATCAGGGGACTGTTCCCGGAACAGGGCCCATCCCTTTTCTCCGCTCTCCGACAGCAAAACCCGGAAATCCTGCATCTCCAGGTATTGTTTTAGTACCTTTCCAAGGTCTTTGTCATCTTCAACCAGCAGCAATGTGATCATGACCGGAATCTTTGTTAATGCAGTTATAACGGTATTATCATAACAAAAGAACTGCCCTCATTCTTTTTATCATCAAGTGTAACGCTCCCGTGATGCATCTCAATGATCTGTTTTACATAATACAATCCCAGTCCAAGACCCTTGACACGATGCTGCGTATTTTGTCCCCGGTAGAACTTTTCAAAGATATGATCTTTGTCTTTGGCAGCAATGCCGGGTCCGTTATCTGTTATTCGTATTGTCAGACTTTGGTTTTCCACACTGGCATTAAAACTTATTACAGGAGGGTTCCCACCGTACTTCAGCGCGTTACTGAGCAGGTTGTGGAGGGCAATGGAAAACTGAAACTCGTCCAGATAAGCCTGTTCCCCGTCCAGCTCCAGGTTCTCTTCCAGTTTGAAATCCGCTTCTTTGTTTTCCAGGCGGAAAGCATCAAGTATTTTTATCAGCACGTCTTTTATCCTGACATGTCGTTTTTTCAGGGTGATCTGTTCCTGTTCCCACAGGCTGATATCCAGTATATGATCGATCAGTTTACCCAGGTGTTTGTTTTGCTGCCGGATAAGTGATACCAGCCTGTTCCTTTTTTCCGTGTCTTTTTGTACGGCCGGATCGGCCAGGGTAGTGCCTGCCACAGCTATCGTGGTGAGCGGGGTTTTCAACTCATGGGCCATGTTGTTGATGAAATCGGTTTTCATCATGGAAAGCTGTTTGTATTTCAGCATATTGTGCAGCGTGATGAAAAAGATGACACCCGTAATGAGGATAGATAGCAGGGATAATAAAAGTGCTCCCAGCATATCCCGGAAGATGATCCGGGCTTTGTGGGTGAAATCGATAAAGTAGTCGAAAGAAAGCTTATAAAAATTCCCCTCGCTTCTGAAACTGTTCACGTAATATAAACTCCTTGGTTTGTTTCTCTTTCCTGTTATTCCCGTGGTATCTCCTGCAATGAGAATATCCCCGCCGGGGCTGAGCAGGGTGAGATTGCGGATCAGGATATGTTCCCTGAAATCATCATCCAGACCGTTGACCTGAAAATAAGCCTTCAGGAAAGGGGTGAGCATATCGTACCGCCGGAGGATATGATAAATATATGAAAGGGTTTGTTTGTCAAGGGATCTCCTTACCGAATCTCCCGGGTTTATCAGGGTGTATTGCTGTAGGATGTTCATGGACACGTAATCAATCATGGCATAGGCCGAATCAAAGCCGGTGGTATGGTATTGCCTCTGCAATAATTCCATGCCTTTGGTTATTTCCTTTTGACAGGTGTTATCAAATTCACGGGTACGTAACTGATATAACCCGGAGATAAGGTAAAACTGCAAGGCAATGATAGCGGCCAGGGCGAGTCCTGCAACGATCATTAAGGGCTTTGGTTTCATCATTCCTTGTCTAATGCAAGGTAAAGATAACAGAAATCGGCAACCTCTGCCAACGTTAACCTGGCATTAACATTTCATTAACAGAATTTCCTGATTTTCCACTGTATATTTGTGTAAAGACGAAAGGTAATAGTATGCATAATAAAAATTTATAATCATGAAGAAAAATATTGTTTATGTTGTAGCAGGTATATTGTTCGGAATCTTTACAAGCGGTTTATATGCCCAGGAACCCGGTGAAAAATCAAACAAAAGTGAACAAAAAGAATTGCAGGAACAGCAGGAGAAACAGCTTAAAACGCTTCAGGAATTCATGAAGCAAAACATGGAAAAACAAAGGAAAGCTCTGGAGAAGATGCGAGAAGAATTCGATCAAAAGGCATCCAGTGAACGGGACTTTTTTTACGGGAAAAATAATTGGAGCGGCAGGGGATATATTCCCCCTTCTTCTTCCAATAAAAGTTCTACACTTACGCTCCGGAAAACATTAAAAAAACAAACCGGAGTATCGGGAATCCCTTTTAAATTTGAAGTAGATGAAAAGGTTACCAGCATTCGCTTTACTGTCAGTGGATCGGTAAATAACAAAGATGGATTTATTAAGATAGATATTACCTCACCTGACAAAAAGGAATATAAATCGTTTTTTATTCGGAATACGGCAGATATAACGTGGACCCAGACGCTAAGGATCACGAATGAAAATAAAAAAAAGTATGTAGGAAAGTGGGGGATTGCAATAGCTGCTCATGAAGCAGAAGGAGATTATAATGTGACGATTACCACGTTTTAGCAACAAAGCCACTCTTTTTTCTTTTTATTGTAACCTTTGGGTTTATCTTCCCGGCATCCCGCTTGTGGTCGCCTGGTACGATTGCTGACGTAATCACTCCGCCGGAACCATACTTAAGCGGGTAAAGCCGGTATCTTCTTCTCTTTTAACATTCTTTAACAATGCAGCTTAACGGACTGTATGATAATTCGGTACATATTTTCTGACGGGGTTTAACGGATTTCCGGGTCTTGACAGATATTTTCCGGTCCTATAAATTTGCTTCCCGTTCAGGATGTGTAATCTTTAAAGGGGAGGATTATATATGTTATTTAGTAAAAAGCTTGCCAAACTGTATCTTATTTCTCTGACGGGGATTTTTTTTGTTAATTTATCCATATCCGCACAGGGGGTGTCACTGTATACGCCTTATACCAAAATAGCGGTGCCGCCGGGTGAAACCATCAATTATACCATTGATGTGACCAATCACGGGAAGACGCGTACGAACGTGGATATCCGGGTGTCGGCAATGCCACAGGGATGGACGTATGATCTGAAATCCGGCGGGTGGAACATAAAACAGCTTGCTCTTTTGCCGGGCGGGAAAAAAACCCTCTCGCTGAAAGTCAACGTACCCTATAAAGTAAAAAAAGGAACCTTCCGTTTTAAGGTGATGGCGGGCAGTCAGGCGCTCCCCCTGTATGTGGAAGTATCCAGACAGGGTACCTATAAAACCGACTTTACCTGCAAGCAAACCAATATGGAAGGGACTTCCAAATCCAGTTTTACATTCAGTACCGAGTTGAAAAACCTGACGGGCGAGAAACAGCGTTATGCTCTGCAGTCGGCAGCTCCGCGAGGCTGGTCGGTGATCTTCAAACCAAACTATAAACAGGCGACCTCAGTAGAGATTGAGCCCAACCAGAAGGTGAATATGACCATCGAAGTCAAACCGCCGCATAGTGTGCAGGCGGGGACCTATAAAATCCCGGTGCGGGTCGTAACAAACAACTCTTCCGCAGCGCTGACGCTGGAAGTGGTGATCACCGGGAACTATGATATGGAGCTGACTACGCCGACAGGCTTGCTGAGCACTAAAATCACTGCCGGCGACGAGAAAAAGGTGGGACTTCTGGTCCGAAATACCGGCTCGGCCAAACTGGAAAATATCCAGTTACTTTCGACAAAGCCCGTGAACTGGGAGGTGACTTTTGATCCCAAAACGGTGGACGAACTGGCTCCGGGACAGACGGCTGAGGTGTATGCTTCCATAAAAGCGTATAAAAAAGCGGTGGCGGGAGACTATGTGACCAAGATCAGGGCCAGGACCCCCGAAGCGTCTTCCAGTGCAACTTTCAGAATTACCGTGAAGACGCCCATGCTGATGGGATGGCTCGGTATATTTATTATTCTGGTAGCCCTGGGTAGTGTGTGGTATCTGTTCCGGAAATTTGGGAGGAGATAAGCCGTGACCGGGAAGATAATAGAACTGAACGGCCTGACTAAAAAATACGGCGATTTTACCGCCGTGGATCACCTTGACCTGTCGGTAGGGAAAGGAGAGGTGTTCGGATTGCTCGGGCCTAACGGTGCCGGAAAGTCCACCACCATCCTCATGCTCCTGGGACTGACCGAGCCGACGGAAGGGACCGTCAGGGTGTGTGATATCGATCCGGTAAGCCGGCCGGTAGAAGTCAAAAAAAAGGTAGGGTACCTGCCGGAAGATGTAGGGTTCTATGAGAAGTATAGCGGCCTGGAAAACCTGGTCTTTACCGGTAGGCTCAACGGTCTGCCGGAAAGCATAGCCAGGAAGAAAGCCCTGGAGCTGATCGAAAAAACCGGTCTGGCGGAACAGGCTTCCAAGAAGGCCGGCCTCTATTCCAGAGGCATGCGTCAGAGGCTGGGACTGGCTGATGTGCTGATCAAAGATCCGGAAGTGATCATCCTCGACGAACCCATCCTGGGGATAGATCCATACGGGGTGAGGGAGTTCCTTGAGATGATCGTGACACTTAGCAAGGAAGAAGGGCTTACCGTGCTCTTCTCTTCGCATCACCTCTATCAGGTGCAACAGGTATGCGACCGTGTGGGATTGTTCGTGGGAGGAAAATTGCTGGCCGAAGGAGATATCAATACCCTGTCCCGGAAATTGTTCGGAAACAGCCCTTTTGCCGTAGAGATAGGGGTGCCCGGCAATGCGGAAAGAGATCCTGCCATACTTGCAGGATTTAAAGAAACCTTGTTGAACGTGGACGGCGTCCAGCAAGTAAAAGAGAAAGATCATAAAATGTTGATAGAGTGCTCACGGGACGTGACCGCAGAGATATCCCGGACGATCATACAGTCGGGTTTTGAGCTGACTTATCTTTCGAAAAAGGAATACGGACTGGATGATATCTATTACCGGTATTTTGAAGGAGGAACAGATCATGACTGATACCGTCGGACAAATACAGGCTTCTCACGGCAAAGGAAGGACAGGGTGGTTTCGTTTTGCTTCCATTTCCGGAGTACGTAAGAAAAATGAGGACCGCGTGATTCATCCTTTCCGGGTGATCGTCGAAAGGGAAATCGGAGACCAGATCAGGAGCTGGCGTTTTATCATCCTGATCCTGATCATTGCCCTGACAACGCTGGGGTCTTTGTATACGGCCCTGACCAATATCAGCGATGCGATAAAACCCGACGACCCGGCCGGCTCTTTTATCTTTCTGAAACTGTTTACCATTTCGGACGGGACCTTGCCTTCTTTTATTGTTTTTATCAGCTTTCTGGGACCGTTGCTGGGTATCGGCCTGGGTTTTGATGCGGTCAACTCCGAGCACAACAACGGTACGTTAAGCCGGCTCCTGGCGCAGCCCATACACCGCGATTATATCATCAATGCCAAGTTCGTGGGTTATC
The DNA here is from genome assembly GCA_024762655.1 of Bacteroidales bacterium. Classification (GTDB taxonomy): domain Bacteria; phylum Bacteroidota; class Bacteroidia; order Bacteroidales; family VadinHA17; genus DRPN01. Next base: position 11,391 of record JANTHB010000018.1, on the reverse strand, counting down.
TGACCGTTATCGGTGTGATGTTTTTTGCGCTGGGTTTCCTGGTGATGGGAATTGGGATCGTGGCGACAGGGATCGCTCCGTCTCCCGAAGAGTTTGTACGTATTGTCCTGTTTTTGTTACTGAGCATCATCTATGTGGCTTTCTGGCTGAATATGGCTATCTGGTTCTCGGTGCGTTTCCGTCAGCCGGCCACAGCCGCCCTGACAGGTATTTCCGTATGGATATTCTTTACGGTTTTCTATCCTCTGATTGTAAGCCTTATCATCAGGGGAATATCAAACCCTGCCGGGGCATCCAACCCCACTTATCAGATATTTCTTGAAAAACTGAAGCTGGGATTGATGCGTTTTGCCCCGAATGTGCTTTTCAGCGAAGCCACCGGGACGCTGTTGATGCCTGCGGTACGCAGCCTGGGCCCCCTGACCATGGAACAGATCGCCGGCACGGTCCCCGGGCCTTTGCCCCTCGGACAAAGCATCCTGCTGGTATGGCCCCATGTGACTGCCCTCATCGCCGGCACCGTCCTCTTTTTTGTCCTGGCTTATGTGCCGTTTATGCGGAGAGAGATAAGATCGAGATAAGACAAAAGGATCCTGCCCTTTATTGAAATTGGAACCTTAAACAAAAAGCTGGAAGGATTTGTATAAATCTAAAAACATCTATCCCGGAAATCTGTGGGCCTGTTAGAATGGTAGCAGGATGAGATAAGAAAAAATTATCAAAAGAGAATCACACATTCATCCCTAAACTTTTTCAGTAGTTTTCATGGTTTTGTCATCATATTAGCTTAACTTGTTCTGTATTAACTCACTTTGCCAGGAAGCATATTATGAAACATCATGGAACTTTTTTTTCAGGGGTATTTCTGTTATTATTGGTAATGGATGCCTGTGCTCCGGATCCTGCCGGATTGGCGAAACGTTTCTCCCAAACGTATAACACACATCATGTCAAAAATATCATGACTTTGTATGCGGATAATGCTGTTTTCGGTGTGTCCGGGAAGTTAACCCTAGCGGGAAAAGATACGATACAACTTCTGACACAATATGACAGTGTCCTGAATTCACACATGGTTTTTAGCAATATTGAGGCAAAGGGCGATACGGTTTTTTGCGATCTGGCGGAGACGAATGACTGGTATAAAGCGGCCGGGATTGACGAAGCGTATTATTCCATGAAACTTGTTTTTCATAAAGGGTTGATCACCCTTCTTCAGGCAGAACAGGATCCCGGGACCGAAAAAGCGGTTGGTCAGGTTTTATCGCCCTTAATGGACTGGGCCTATGAAAACAGAAAAAAGGAATTAGCAGATATGATGCCCGAAGGGAAGTTTATTTACAATGCTGAAAATGCAAAAACATCATTGGCTCTTTTACGGGATTGGAAGCAAAACGTTAAATAATGCCAGATATGTTAAGAAGTATTGAAGCAGAACATAAATAATAACCGGGGGGTAAGAATGAAGACTGATCTGTGGTATTTGTATGAGCATATGCTCAGAAGCCGTCTTTTCGAGGAATCCGTCACACAAGCCTGGTATGATGGCAGAATCTCCGGAGAAATGCACCTGAGTACGGGTGAGGAGGCCATTGTGGCAGGAACGGTTTTGCAGCTTCAGGGCGGTGACGCTATGGCGCTGGATCACCGCGGCACCTCCCCTTTGGTCATGCGTGGAGTAGATTTAGTATTGCTATTCCGTGAATTTCTGGGTCACCCCGAGGGTCTTTGTGCCGGGAAAGGGGGACATATGCATCTTTTTTCAAAGGAACATCTGGCTGCTTCTTCAGGGATTGTCGGGGCATCCGGACCGGCAGCGGCAGGCTTCGCTCTTGCAGCCCGGTATCTTCGACCCGGTAATGTTGCTTTGGCTTTCTTTGGCGAAGGGGCAATGAACCAGGGGATGATGTTGGAATCCATGAACCTTGCTGTGGCCTGGAACTTACCTGTCGTTTTCATTTGCAAGGATAGCAAATGGGCCATTACCACGGTTTCCGCTTCTGTAACCGGTGGCAGCCTGGTCGAACGTGCACGGAGTTTTGGAATGCCGGCACTCGAAGTGGACGGAGCCGACGTTGAAAATGTACAGACGGTGGCGCATGAAGCTCTGGCACGCGCCCGGAACCGGAAAGGACCAACATTTCTTTATGCTCCCTGTGTACATCCGGAAGGACATCTTCTTGGCGATCCCTTATTGCGAATTGCCAGGCACCCTTTGAAGGAAATGGGGAAAGTGGCAGGTCCTTTGCTGAAATCCGTTACCCGGGCAAAAGGGTCTTCCGTTACAAAACGGACCGGAGGTATAGGAGCCGTTACCTCATTGATTGGCAAGACCACCAAAATGAATATTCTCCCTCAGAAAGACCCCCTTAAAGTAGTACGCAAGAACCTCCAGAGAGAAAAAAGTCGCTTAAGAAAACTGGAGGATAAGGTAAGCGAGGAAATCAGGGTGGCTGTGACCACTGCTATGCTGTCTTCTGAGACCATAGAAAGGAAAGGAGACCTGTCATGAGAACGATGACATTTTCCGGGGCAATCGAGGATGCACTTGCTACTGCTATGGCAGAAGACAAACGGGTCGTTATCATGGGTGAGGATGTGCAAATGCTCCGTGTGAATCTCTTCACCCGTTTCGGCAAGGAACGTGTATTGGCAGCCCCGATCAGTGAAAGTGCGTTTGTGGGGGCTGCTGTAGCTGCTGCCATGGCAGGGCTGAGGCCTGTTGTGGAAGTCATGTTGGTGGATTTTATCGGTGTGGCGACGGATGCACTGCTGAATCATGCGGCAAAAATTGAAGCGTTTTCAGGTGGAAAATGGCAGGTCCCGATGGTGGTAAGGACTGCTTGTGGCGGAGGTTATGGCGATGGCGGGCAACATGAGCAAAGCCTCTGGGGATGGCTGGCCCACATACCCGGATTAACTGTGGTGGTCCCTTCCACGCCTGCCGATGCAGGTGGGTTAATGCTCGCTGCCATAGAATACGAAAGTCCCGTCATTTATCTTGAACACAAATTGCTTGCTGATTACTGGCTTGATTACCTCGGATCCGGCGGAAGAAAAACCGTAAAATATGATATTCCGGAACCAGGGGCAAAGGGAACGGTTCCTGACAGATGGCAACCACTGCCCATCGGGAAGGCTGTGATCCGGCGACAAGGTGTCGATATTACCATGGCCGGGGTGGGAGTTGGCATATACAGGGCACTCGAAGCAGCTGATATTCTGGAAAAGGAGGGTGTGGCTGCAGAGATCCTCGACCTGAGGACGATTTCACCTCTTGATACGGAGGCCTTGAAAGAATCCGTTTCAAAAACCGGTCGTCTATTGGTCGTAGATGAGGATTACCGGGACTTTGGTCTTTCCGGAGAATTGGCTGCCAGGATTCTGGAAGCAAGGATACCTGTGAAATACGAAAGGGTGTGCACGGCAAAAACGATCCCTTACAATCGTGAGCTGGAGGACCAAACATTACCCAATACGAAGATGATCGTTGAAAAAGCCCGGAGATTGATTGGTTCATATCCATGATCAGTCATTCCATCCCTTCCTGAGCAGACATTCTTCTATGATCTCTGCCCAATGGGTAGAGACCAAACCCTCCTTCTTTGAGGGGGGATTTTTTATTTTTCCCTGATCCAGTTCACCAGCCCTTTCTTCCGGATGATCTCCATCAGCTTGTCCGGGAGCGGGGCGAAAGAGAATGTTTTCTCCGCTATTTGTATCGTTCCGCCATTCAGATCGACCGATACTTTATCTCCCGGCTGATAAGCTTCTACGGCTTCCGGCGATACGATCAGCACCAGTCCCTGGTTCACGGCCGAGCGAAAGAAGATACGGTTGACCGATTTGACGAGGACTGCCTGCACACCGGCATGGGCCAGCCCCACGGAAGGATGTTCGCGTGAGCTGCCGCAACCGAAGTTTTCACCGGCAACGATGATATCTCCCGCCCGGACGTTCCCGGAAAAATTAGGATCAAAACCGGCAAACAGATGGGGGAGGATCGCTTCGGGATCGGAGCTCAGCACTTTGTACGTGAGATTTCCGGCAAACATCTGATCGGTGTTCAGATCATTTACATCCTTGTAGTTCCACACGCCGTTCACCCTGCGGTTCTCTCCTTCGGGGATGGTGAGGGTGGGGGAGGGCTCGCGACGGTAAGGAAAGGTCTCCCTGCCCGGGCGGGGCCGCGGGTCGGTGATAACCCCGTGGACGGCCGACACGGCTACTGTGGCCGGCGAGGCCAGGTAGATGGAGGCGTTTTTGTTGCCCATGCGCCCGAGGAAGTTGCGGTTGGCTGTCGAGATCACGTTATAGCCGTCGGCGGGGATCCCCTGGCCGGTGCCCAGACAGGGGCCGCAGGAAGGGGTGAGGATGGTGGCTCCCGCCTCCACCAGGGTCTCGATGGTGCCGTCTTCCATGGCAGCCAGATAGATCTCACGCGACGCCGGAGAGACCAGCAGCTGAAAGCCTTCTTTCACTTTCTTTCCTTTGATGTAACGGGCGGCCAGTTGCAGGTCGTCGAGACGACCGTTGGTGCAGGTGCCGATGAGCCCTTCGTGGAGGGGCGCGCCGGCCACCTCCGCCAGCGCCCTGACGTTATCTACGTAGTGCGGCGCGGCCACCAGCGGATAAAGATCATCCAGGTTGATCTCTATCTCACGAACATAACGGGCTCCTTCATCGGCCCAGATGCCTTCAGGGTTTTTCCCGCCGTAAAAAGAGGCCAGTACCTCGTCGGGCGGAAAGACGGCATTCTTGGCTCCCATCTCCGAGGCCAGGTTAGCCAGGGTCATACGCTCGGAGATGCTCAGGGTCTTTACGCCCGGGCCATGATATTCGATCGAGAGATAGTTGGCACCGGCCGAGCCGATCATGCCGATGATACGGAGAGAGAGGTCTTTGGCAAAGACGCCCTCCGGCAGTTGGCCGTAAAGGGTGATCTTGAGAGATTCGGGCACACGGAACCAGGTCTCTCCTCTTTTCCAGATGCCAGCCGTCTCCGTGCGGTCAATACCGGCGGCCAGGGCATTGAAAGCGCCGGCCGTACAGGTGTGGCTGTCGCTGCCGACGATGACCATCCCGGGCCGGGCATGATACGACATGATCTGGTGGCAGATACCCCGGCCGGCATCATAGAACATCCTGATGCCCTGCTCTTTGACCATGTCCCGGATCGCCTGGTATTGGGTGGCCAGCGCCGCACTGGTGGGCGGAGCATTATGGTCCAGAACCACCAGCAGACGCTCCGGATAAGCGATCTTCCCGCCGTTCATCTTCTGAAAGGTCTGGTAGATGCTGGCGGTGTTGTCATGCGACAGGACAATGTCCGGCTGCCGGAAAACAATGCTCCCGGCGGGAGCTCCCAGGATCTTTTCTGCAAATGTCTGTGATGCCATGGTGGTGAGGGTTGATGGTTTGTGGTTTGTGGTTTGTAGTTTGTGGTTTGTAGTTTTTGGTTTGCAGTTTGTGGTTCATCGATCAACGATCAACAATCATCGTTCAAAACAGTCCTCCGTTCTGATAGATTTCCATCTGTACTTCCGAGAAGGGATGTACCTTTCCTTTTTTACCGTTTCTTAGATTTTCCAGTTCTCCGGTCTGCAGGTTGAGACGTATGGTGTCTCCCTGCCGGATCTCCTGTTCGCTGAGGTCGTCGTAGGTGAGCACGGGGAAAGCTGCATTGATGGCGTTGCGTTCGTAGATAGCGCCGAAAGAGCGGGCCAGGATGGCCTGTACGCCCAGCGACCTGAAACAATCTACCGCCTGTTGGCGGGAGCTGCCGGCGCCGAAGTTTTTTCCTGTGATAATGATATCCCCCGGCCGCACTTCTTTGGAAAAATGTTCATACCCCTCCAGGTTGTCTAGGGCATACTGTCCCATTTCCCTGATGTCGGTGACGGTAAGGTAACGGTTGTGGAAGATCATGTCGGTGTCTATGTTATCGCGTTCGATCACCCACACCCTGCCTTCCAGGACTACCGGCAGGTTATGGGGTTTATGCTTTTCCATGGCTTTTCGTATGCGTTCTTCTTTTTCTCTGATGTCGAATACTGCCGGTTTCTCGGGGATGTCATCGGGCGTGGTGATATATCCTGCCACGGCCGAGGCCGCCACTACGGCAGGAGACGCCAGATAGACTTCGCCTTTGCCCTGTTTCCCCGGGAAGTTACGGTTGCCGGTGCTGATGGTGACCTCGCCCGGCCCGTTCTGTCCTACCTGGCCGGCAGCACACCCTGCACACCCTGCATTGGAGACCAGGGCGCCGGCATCCTTGAAAATTTTCAATAACCCTTCTGTCAGACACTGCACCCATACCTTGTCGGTGGTGGGAACAATCTTCAGTACCACCCCGGGCGCCACTTTCCTCCCTTTCAGGATATCCGCCACCACACGCATGTCTTCAATGCGTCCGTTGGTACAGCTTCCCACAAAGGCCGAGTCGATCTTGGTTTTTTTGACCTGATCGACAGGCACCGTATCATGGGGCTTACCGGGCCGGGACACCCGGACAACAAAGCTCCCTGCGTCCAGGTCAATGACCCTGTCGTACCGTGCATCCGGATCGGCATAGACCGGCGTGATCTTTTTTCCGGCCCGGTCTTCGCAATACTGCAACACCTCCTTATCCGGCGGAAACAGAATGGTGATAGCTCCCATTTCGGTAGCCATCGATGCGATGGTGATACGGTCATACAAATGCAGCCGGTCCACCACTTCCCCGTACATTTCTATGGAATATCCCAACAGCTCATTGGCCCCGAAACGGGCCAGCAGGTTCAGTACCACTTCCTTGGCTGTGATGCCGGCGGGCACTTTCCCGTTCAGGTTTAACTTAACCGAAGGGGGCACCTTAAACCAGACACTGCCTTTGGCCCAGGCGGCAGCGATATCTTTGTCGCCCATGCCCTGTCCGAAAGCACCCACAGCCCCCAGAATGTTGGCATGCGAATCGGTGGAGACGGCTGTTACCCCCGGGTACACCAGCCCCTCCTCAATGAGCAAGTGTGTGCCTATGCCGGAGTTGATGTCATATACTTTGATACCGTGCTTGCGGGCAAAAATACGGCAGATCTGCTGGTTGGTGGCATATTTCTGGTCCGAGCCGGTAGGGTTGGTGTCAAAGGTGAAAAACGTGCGGGCCGGATCGGCCAGGGTCAGGGCATGATCCTCTAGGTTCTTAACCACATTGGCTCCCCCGAAATCCCGGGCTACCCTCACGTCGATAAACACATCCACGATCTCTCCCGGATGCACGGTTTCCCTGCCGGCATGTGCCGCAAGGATCTTCTCTATGATCGTCATTCCCATGATGTAATATCTTTGGTGTAAAGATACAATAATTGCATAAAAATACGAAGGGTAGCTAGAGTCACAGACGATCGCATCCGGAAGCAGGGAGGAGAATTATTTTGCCGGCGCCAGTTGTTTCTGGAAAATCAGTTTCGTCCTGACATTCTCTTTGTACTCGCTGACATTGAGGATCTCTCCGGATCTGTTTTTAATGGTAACCCGCCCGTTTAATTTATCGTTCACCCAGGTCCCTTCCAGGATGATCCCGTTTGGGGCATATAAAACGCCTTTTCCGTTTTTCAGGTTATCCTTCCATTCCCCTACATACTTCTGACCATTGGGCCAGACATAGGTTCCCCGGCCGTTCCTTTTATCATCCTTCCAGGCTCCCCGGTATCCCAGTCCGGGCAGGAAACGCATGAAATAAGTGTCCGGATCCTTGAGATGTTTCAGGATCTTGAATTTCTCAGGATATCTCTTTATGGCAGGAAAAAGATACCGTTTGGTGGAGGCAAAGCCCAACTGCTCCAACACTACATAATCCGTGCTTTTGTTTTTCAGGTATTCAATTTGTTTTTCTTTGTCCAGGGTGTTGGCATATCCCGTAACATATCTCCGCGAGAAGAGATAGAACAGTTGTCCCTTCCGGCAGGCAACGACCGAGGTGTCGGGTGTGTTTTTGTAGGCCCAGCGTGCGATCTCAAAGTAGTTATTGTATTTCTTCGGATAAGGCGCTTTGGCACGGAATTCCAGGATCCTTAAAGATTCTTTTCCATAGCTTTTGATGGAAAAAAGGCTGATTACCACAAGGGAGAGCGGGACAATCAGCGGACTACGGAGTTTGACAGTTTTACGTTCTATCAGGGTAAGGAGTTCTATGATTCCGTTAATAAAGAGGAAAGTAAGGAGCGGAATGAACGGTAACAGAAACCGGACTCCTATCCACACCACAGGCCAGAGCAACAGGATGCCGAAGGTGGCCAACAGGTAGAAAAAGAAAAAATCTGCATATTTTCTCAGTCTGATCAGCCCGTAGACCATGATCAGGACCACAATGATCCCGATGATCCATTCTTTCATCACGATGGGATCTTTGTAATTGGACACCTGGATAAAATCAAAGATGCCCGAGGGAATTTCCCGGGTGATATATCTTTCCAGATTCTGGAAGAAACGGGTAAACCAATCCCCGAAATGCATAGGTCCCAACTCGGGACGGTATGGGTTTACCATCAACATGGAGTGTACATACGGACTGCCTCCCAGCTTATGGGTACGGACGACCCAGGGCAGGGCCAACAGGATAAAACCTGCGGTCAGGGTAGCCAGGTATTTCCAGTTCTTCCTGAATCCGAGGTATAAGGCAATTCCCACAAATAGGGATAACCCTGTGGCCCGGATGTAATAATTGAAGGATAAGGTAAGTATCAAAAGCAGGAAAATCCAGTTTTTTAACAGGGGTTTTGTGAAGTCGGTCTTCATGAATAACCAGACGGCCAGTAAAGAGAAGAACAGAAAAGGAATCTCACTCATCATGATGAATGAGTAGTTCAATAAATGAAAGTTGTATATCAGAAACAGGACCGTGATAAAAGGAACATGGTTGTTGCCCGTCAGTTGCCGTATGATAAGAAACAACAAGGCCAGTGACAAAAACAGGAAAAACCCGTTTAGTTTTTTGATAAAGAGAATGCTGCTTGAAAAGATTTTCATGGCAGCGGCGATGATCACGGGATACCCGGGAGGAAAATGATTGTGCGGGGTCTTTTCAAGGGTGTGGATGTTGGTATATCCCTGTCCCGTAGCCAGGGCGGTGCCCAGGATGTAATAGCCCGCATTGTCTCCTCCCAGAAAGATCTTTTCGTCAAATACTTTATGATATGTCTTAAAGAAAGAAGCGGAGAGGATGATGACATACAGAACCAGCAGGACTGCGTTCATGATCTTCCACCGGGATGCCGCTTTGTCATTATGGACCTTTTCCTGTTTTTTCATGAAAAGGAAAAATTAAGGAATGTCATTTTCCGGAGCAGAGGCCCGTTCCGGATGTTCCATTCCGGTTTGACTTCATCAGAACAATCCAAAAGTAAAAAATAATTTGTTCGGATGACCGGAAAGTTGATTATTTTACCAACTTCGGACAGGTATTATTTTTTTGAGGCTCCCGGTTCTTTGTTTGTGGATAATCCTTCTTCATCGTTCCAGCGGATCAGGGGAGAGTGATAAAAATTGATTCCCATGGCGTCAAACCGGGAAGCGAAGTGTCCCAGGCGTATCTTATAATCATCGCACTTTCGTTCGGAAGCCGGGGTCCATCCTATTTCGGCATGACCTGCCAGACGGGGAAAGACCATATATTCCAGCTCTTTCATATTCGTGATGGTTTCCGTCCAGAGCGGGGATTCGACACCCAGGATGTTTTTCTTTTCCACGCCGGGCACCAGGGTGGCAGGGTCCCAGTCGTAGGCTTTGTCCACTTCCACATAGCCCGACCAATGAAGCCCCAGGGTGCAGGTGGAATCGTACTGCATGTCCAGGTAAGTTCTGGAGGCAGGTGACATAATCACTTTTGCTCCCTGACGGACGCCTTTCAGGGTGTTCTCGTTGTTGTCCCAGTACTGAATGACCGTGCTTTTGTCTATCGTGGCGTTGGCAATTTCATCCCAGCCGATCACGTATTTTTTGTGAGCCCATACAATCTGCTGCGTCCGCTCTATAAAAGGGATGTAATCTTTCATGGGGGTGGCGTGCGATTCGTCCCCGCCGATATGGATCCAGGGACCGGGCGTCAAGGCAGCCAGTTCTCCCATCACATCATCGATAAAACGGTAGACCGTATCTTTCGAGATGCATAGTGTGCTGAAACCCACATCGATACCTGTATAAAGCTTACGGGGTTTGTTATCACAGTTCAACACCCCGTAAGATGCCAGGGCAGCATTGGTATGGCCGGGCATATCGATCTCCGGGATGATCGTAATAAATCTGTCGGAAGCGTATTTTACCAGGTCCTTGTATTCCTCCCGGGTATAAAACCCGCCTTTGCCACCCCCTACCTCGGTGCTGCCACCTATTTCTGTGAGTTTCGGCCAGGATTTGATCTCTATACGCCACCCCTGATCATCCGAGAGATGCAGGTGCAGGATGTTGATCTTGAAAAAAGCCAGCATATCCATATACGCCTTCACATCTTCCGGCGGGAAGAAATGACGGGCTACATCCAGCATAGCGCCCCGGTATGCATACTCCGGTTTGTCGGTTATCGTCCCGGCAGGCACCTCCCATGAGACCCGCTGTACGGATTTTTTCTCTATCTCATCGGGCAATAACTGCCTCAGCGTCTGCGTCCCATAGAACAGTCCGGCCGGTTGCCAGGCCGTGATTGAAATCATCTCCGGGGTAACCCTCAGGACATATCCTTCTTTGCCCAGTTCTTCCCGGTCCCTGGAAAGAAACAGAAAAATGTCTTTTTTCCCTTTGGTCTTGTTGGTGGCTTTGACAGGCAATTTGTATCCGGTTGCCGTATGAAGAAATCCGGAAAGATAATCCCCCACCCGGAACGCTTCATCCGAGCCGTTGGAAACATAAATAACCGTTCCCTTTTTAAGCCTGAAAACCCCTTCTGTCGGAGTGACTTTCGCCGGCAGGGGGATCAAATTCGCTTTATCCATGGGGGGGATGGCCTCTTTGGTACAATGATGGAGTGTGATAGTGGTCACCAACGCCAGTAATATTCCCCCTGAAATTTTCAAATGCCGGAATCTGCCTTTTTTCATGTTATAATTCTATTTTTTTTTCAAATATTTTAAACACAATAAATACCAAAAATCGTTCCAAATAAGGTTATATAACGCAGGTATGAAAAATAAATTTTTTGCCGGTGGTGTTTTTTTTCTTCCCCTCCACCGGCGATTATGTATCTTCATTGTTATGCGTCCTGGACAGGCCCGCCCGCCTGCGAGCGGGGGCCCGGGGGTGGGGTGATAGCCGGGCCCGGGAGGAACGGTTGACCCCCTTCGGGGATCGGAGTTTGTTGCGTTGTGTACCACCCCGTACCGAGGTGGTTATTCATATTTAGCCACTACGTGGCATCTTAAA
>JANTHB010000017.1 GCA_024762655.1 Bacteroidales bacterium | reverse complement strand
CCGGTGCGGGAACCGTCGAACAGACCGAAACCACAACCCACTTCATGCATGGCACAACCCAGCAAATAGTTATCATCACCCATCATCTCACGGATCACCATCAGCACATCGCGGTACACGGTGCGACTGTCCCGGGTCGAATCAAAGGCCTGGCTTTTGTTCTTTTCATAATAATCCATCCAGGTGCCCCATCCTCCGGCTTTCAGGTATTTAAGGCCCCAACTGTTTACCAGGGTATCAAACAGAGGCATCAAATGTTTCTTCATAACCTCAGGGTTGGTATAATCCAGCCGGACCACCGTCTTATCGGCCGTACAGCAGGCACCGGAGAGATTGCCGTTTTTATCACGCAGGAAAAAGTTCTCAGGATACTTATCAGCCATAGCCGGTTTTTTGTAGTTGGCTCCATAAGCGTTCAGCCATAAACCGGGTTTCAGGCCTTTATCCAGAATATACCTGAAAAGCCATTTACCTCCTCTTGGAAAAGCTTCTTTGTTCCAGTCCAGATAGTTGGCCTCTTCACCGCGGGTATAACAGGCATCCAACTGAACATATTCCAGGCCGTAAGGTTTCAGCTTGCTGGCCAGTGCGTCGGTCTCCTTCACCATGTCCGCCTCGTTGGCCGTCATGTAATAACAATACCAACTGCTCCAGCCTGTCGGAGCCCTGTCAAAACGTTTGGGGATAGGTTTATAGACCGGTTCGAATTTTGTTTTCCGGTATTTTGCCAGACCCACCACATTATTATAGTATTCCGGAACCAATGTAATGCCCGTCTCTTTTTCAACCGGAAAGGATACTTTCATAATTTCCGCATCCCGTTCATCACGTGTCAGTTCACTGTTATCCGGAAACCGGACCAGGATATCCGTTTTTCTGTCAAACAGGCTATGGATATTCCGGGCGGATACAAGCCCCAGGGCTGTGTACATCACTCCGTTATCCTGGCTTTTTTCCCTGGCAACGATGCGCTCTTCGGAAGCCGGAGCGTTCCCTGTCAACACCCCATTACCGGCAGAACAACGTACCTTCAACAGGTCGGGAGCAGCCGAAAAAGTCCAGTCTACTTTTTCAGGTTCCGAAGTCTTAATAGCCAGGTTATCCCCATCGACCTTCACCGACCACCCTGTCAGGGGTATCAGATTTCCGGAATGATCTTTCAATGCCAGTTGCACATTTTGAAGCACGATGCCAAGACTGTCATGACTGGTCGTAATGCTGTTCTTCTGTGTGTTAACCGTAATCTGCCACCCATTCCGGTCAAATTTGCCGGAAGAGCATGCAGAAAGGCCTGCCAGTAAAAGTACCAGTAACAGACCTGAAATGCGTTTATTTGTTTTTTTCATGCGTAAAAAATTTTATGAAGTCCGTTATAAAATAATTTAGATAAAAATACTAAAGTTTCGTTTATAATTTATTTCTATTAAAATGTTATACCCCGGAATCCAACAATCTGCAAACCATACACTCGACCTATACCCCCACAATACACTGAATAACATGCCATTATAAGCGATACAAATAATTTCTACGTAGTTCCCTCAGTAGAAAAATATTCCTTATTTTCATTGCACCAATTCTTTTTCGATCTGTTCCAATGTCTTCCCTTTTGTTTCCACCAGCCGGCTTCGTATAAACAGGAAGCCTGCCATGCTTATCCCGGCAAACAGCCAGAAGCTGCCGGAAGCATGTATGGCTTTATTCACGGCAGGGAAGGAATACGCCAGAATAGCATTGGCAGTCCATAAGGCAAAAGTGGACACGGCCATGGCAGCGCCCCGCACCCTGTTGGGAAAGATCTCGGAAAGGACCACCCAGGTAACCGGCGCAAGGGTCATGGCATAAGAAGCGATGGCCAGTACCACCAGCAGCAACAGGGGCCATCCCTGCAAGCCAAAAGCATAAAATGTCCCCAATATTGTATAGATCAGGGCCAGGCTGCCGGCCCCGGCCAGCATGAGTTTCTTCCTGCCGATCTTATCCACCAGCGCCATCGCCACAAAAGTAAAGATCAGGTTTACACTGCCGGTGATAACGATATTGAATAACATATCCGATACAGAATATCCTGCGGCCGTAAACACTTCCTCTGCATACATAAAGATTACATTGATACCACACCATTGTTGAAACACTGCCAGTACCACTCCGATAATAACCACGGGAACAACAGAAGAAAACCATAAGGCCTTAAAATTCACCCGGTGTCCATCCTTTTTCAGTGATGTCCGGATTTCCTCCATCGCCCTGTTTGCATTTTCTCTCCCGCTGATTTTTTCCAGTATGGAAAAGGAACGGTCATTTTTTTGTTTTTTCGCCAGAAATCTCGGACTTTCCGGTACGAACCACATCAATATAAAAAAGAGAGAGGCTGGCACGGTTTCGGCCCAGAACATCCAGCGCCAGCCGGTTTGACCATTCCATGAGTGCAGAATATACATACCGTCGGCTCCTTCGGGAACAGGTTGTGCGATCAGCCAATTGACAACCTGGGCCAGCAGGATCCCGATCACGATCGTCAGTTGATTGATGGAGACAAATTTTCCTCTGACAGGTGCCGGAGTGATCTCTGCAATATAAACGGGTGACAGATTGGATGCTAACCCTATGCCCAGTCCGCCCAGGATACGGAACAGGATAAAGGTCGAAAAGAAAGAAGAGGCCCCCGTGCCCAGGGCTGAAAGGGTGAAGAGCACCGCTGCCAGAATCAGCAGGTGTTTACGGCCATATCGGTCTGACAAAAAGCCCGAAAGGAAAGTGCCTCCGATACATCCGACCAGGGCTGAACTGACAGCCCATCCCTGGAGATACGGCATTCCGGCAATGAAAAAATATTGTTCATAAAATGGCTTGGCGCCTCCGATCACCACCCAGTCATAACCAAACAATAAACCTCCCAGAGCAGAAACCAGGGAGATAGCCGTAATATATCTATAGTTATATTCTTTTCTCATGGAAGAGGGAAAAGACAGTATCCGGAACGATAGGAATAAAAATATTCAAACTTTATTCTTTTATGTGTAACCCGCATTCTTTCTTTTCAGGGGTCTCCCACCACCAGCGTCCCGACCGCAGATCTTCTCCCGGTTTCACAGCTCTTGTACACGGCTGGCACCCGATACTGGGGAATCCTTTGTCATGCAAAGGATTGTATGGCACTTTATTTTTATGTACATACTCCCAGACATCCTTTTCCAGCCATTCCGACAGGGGATTTACCTTGATCAATCCGTTTTTCTCATCCCATTCAACATGCTGGGTCAGGATCCGTGTCACCGACTGTTCCGTACGCAATCCGCAAATCCAGGCATCCAACCCTTTCAAAGCTCTGGTCAGAGGCCTGATCTTCCGGATATTACAGCATAACTTCCGGTTTGCTTCACTCTGATAAAACAAATTGATCCCATGTTCATTTACCATTTCTTCCACTTCCCTGCGATCGGGAAAATACACGTGCACCCTGATCCCGTAATGATCATTTGTCTGCTGTATCAGATCATAGGTTTCCGGAAAAAGACGACCCGTATCCAGCGTAAACACCTTTACATCCGGCTTGATCCTGACGGCCATATCCGTAATAACCTGATCCTCGGCACTCATACTGCTGGAAATAGCCACTTCACCGTTAAATTCACGGAGGAACCAGGCTATGATTTCTTCAGGCGATGACTTTTTAAATCTTTTGTTGAGTTCTCTGACCAGTTTTTTCATAAATCCCCGTATTAAACCTTTCAAAGATAATTGTATCCGGTAAACCATCCAAACAAATTTAAAAAAGCAGATGTCTGTATTGAAAATTATAAAATCTTTTTACTTTTGATTGATCATCCAATAAAAACCAACATGTCTGACAACAGAACATTATTTGTCTTTATTTTTTTCTCTGTTCTGTTTTTTATGATTTTTATTTTTCTGTTTTACGGCAAACATGCTTGGGAAAGGAAACTCCTGCGGATCCCTGACAGCGGCAGTCTGCAAAGGGTGGTGTTGGAGCGTATCACCGGATTTTTTCTTTTCGGTTTTTTGCCTGGTATGGCCATTCTTCATTTTCTTCCCGGGATAAGAGCTGCAGATCTGGGGCTTGTGCTTCCCGGACGGGGATGGTTGTTTCCGGCCCTGGTATTTTGGCTCATGATCATAACCTTTATGGCTCTTTACGCAGGGAAACCGGCTCTGCTGGCTCACTATCCGCAAATACGAAAAATTCCCTGGGGGAAAAATGTTCAAATGATCAACATTTTCACCTGGATCCTGTATCTGGCAGGCTATGAATTTCTTTTCCGCGGGCTGTTGGTATTCCCTCTATTGGGACGATTTGGCATAACCGGCACCCTCCTCATCAATATAATCGTCTATGCACTGGCGCATGTGCATAAGGATAAACGTGAGATAGCCGGGGCCGGAGTCTTCGGGATCTTCCTGGTTCTCATGACCATTTATTCCGGTTCTGTTTGGTTGTCTTTTATGAGTCATCTGACCCTGGCTTTATCCAACGATTATTTTTCATACCGGGCCCACAGGAAAATCAGGGGGTTAAAACAAAAGGAACATGAGTCGTTGTAGCGGTATAAATTTTTTCGTCCTACACCCGAAAATACTGGATGCATGCGCTGTTATCTGATAACGGGCGGTACCGGTTTTATCGGTCAAAGGCTGGTGCGTCTACTCTCGGACACAGGGGCTACGGTACATGTACTCTCCCGGAGTATTGCCAAAAAAGAAATGTTTCCCGAACCCGGAGTTCATTTTTTTATCGGAGATATCCGGGACCCGGGTTCTGTGGAAAAGGCAATGAAAGGGTGCACGCACATTTACCATCTGGCAGGATATGCCCGGGGTTGGGCCCGGGATAAAAACATCTATTTCGAATACAATGTCCGGGGGACTGAAAACCTCCTGAAGACAGCCAGAACCCTTGGTGTGGAAAAACTAGTCTATACCTCCACAGCAGGAGTTATCAGCCCGTCCTCAGAGGTTCCGGCCACCGAAGACATGCCCCGCACGGTTCCTTTTTTCACCCCGTACGAAGTAAGCAAATATCAGGCAGAACAGACCATCCTGGAATATGTCCGTCAAGGACTGAATATTGTAATCACCAATCCTCCCCGGGTATTCGGGCCCGGCCCTTTGGATGAAAACAATGCCGTGACGGAGATTATCCTGAAATACAAACAAGGGAAATGGCATTGGATGCCGGGGTCCGGAAAACGATACGGGAATTATGTATATGTGGATGATGTGGTAAACGGATTGATCCTCGCCATGGAAAAAGGAAAGGCCGGGGAAAGGTATATCCTGGGAGGAGAAAATCTGTCCTATCTCCGTTTTTTTCAGGAGATATCTTTGGCTACAGGCAGAAAAAACGTTCTGCTTCCCGTGCCCTTGCCCGTCATGCTGGGGATATCATGGGGGATAACAGCAGGTGCCCGGATTTTCAACTATCATCCGCTCATCACCCCTGAGTGGGTAAAAAAATATTTCTTCGACTGGAAACTTTCTTCCGAAAAAGCCCAAAGAGAACTGGGTTATCAATACACACCCTTTCGGGAAGCTTTGCAAAAAACAGTTCGTTTTTTAGATAACAGATCATGAACGATGAAAGGTATACGCTCATAACAGGTGCCGGTCAGGGTCTTGGAAAAGCCCTGGCGCTGGCCTGTGCCAAACAACATTTCAACCTGTTGCTCCTCGCTCTCCCGGGGGAGGACCTTGCCTCGTTTTCACAGTCCCTGCAAAAAGATTATGGTGTAAAAAGCGACTATCTTGAGATTGATCTGACCGAACCGGAGGCGGCCGGAAATATCCATCACTGGGTGCACGCTCATCATTATGTGCTGAACAGAATCATCAACAATGCAGGGATAGGCAGCGTAGGCTCCTTCACCTCCCATGACGCCGGTTTTTATGACAGACAGCTGGATCTGAACATCAAAGCAGTCGTCCTGCTCATACATTATTTTATAGAAGAACTTGCAGAAGAACCGGATGCCAGGATCCTGAACATTTCATCCCTGGCATCCTTCTTCGCCATGCCCTATAAAGCCGTATATGCTTCTTCCAAAGGATTTATCTACAACTTCTCAAGGGCTCTTCGCATGGAATACCTGCATACGCCGTTAAGAATATGCGTGGCCTGCCCGGGTCCCATAACCACCAACCGGAAAGTCCTCCAGCGCATCAAAGACCAGGGACGGGTCAGCAGGATCATGGCGCTCAGCCCGGAAAAAACAGCCCGTTTATGCGTCAAAGGCATGTTAAAAGGAAAAGCTTTTATTATCCCGGGTCTCCCCAACAAATTCCTATACTGGATAGAGAAACTTCTTCCCCAGAATATTAAAATAAAAATTGTAGCCTCCCGCCTGCAAAACAATGCTCCAAGCTAGCCGGTTAATACGGAATAAATATAAATATTTAAATACATATTTATATATTTATTTAAATATTTATTTAAATTTCAGTAACAGAAAACAGGAGGGATCAGGAAGGATAGGTCTCAATAAGATTGAAAGGGACTCCCAGCACGGAAGAATAGTATTGGCCTCTCTCAAGGATATCATCATCCCCTTCTTCATAAAACCAATTTATCTGCAGTTCTTTTTCTTCCTGCAACAGTTTGGTAAGGGTTTGCAGCAGGGACAGCACATATTTTGCCGAACTGCTGTTAAAATATTCAATGGATATATCTATAACCGTTTTGGGCTCAGGGTGCTTAACATACTCCTCCACCCATTCAATAATCGGCTCATAGAACACTTCCGGATTTTCATGAATCGACCGTCCGGTGATTTTCAGATTACCATTTGTCCTGAAAATAATCCCGGGTGTTTTATTGGTTTGGTCTCTGACAAAATCCTCCATGAAAATAAGAATTTATGCAAGGTAAAGTTAATAAATTGTAATTAAACTACAACATCATTCTTGCCTTCGGGATAACATCCTGCGAATCAAACTTTCCGGCCAGATACTTAAAATACGCGGTCATGGTAATCATAGCCGCATTGTCGGTAGTAAAACGCAGGGCGGGAAAATAGATCTTCCATCCCCGTTTTTTCCCGGTTTCAAGCAAAGTTTTTTTCAGTTGTGAATTGGCCGACACCCCTCCTGCAAGGGCCACTTCCCGGATCCCTGTCACTTCTACGGTACGGATCAGTTTTTCCAACAATATTCTTATGATGGTATTTTGTAGCGAAGCTGCCAGGTCGTGCTTATTTTTCGCAATAAAATCAGGGTCTTCCTTCAGTCTGTCGCGGAGGAAGTACAGGAATGAGGTCTTCAGGCCGCTGAAGCTATAATCCAGGCCGTTCACCCTGGGCATGGCAAAAGAGAATCTTTCGGGGTCTCCTTTGGCGGCCAGGGTATCAATCACCGGGCCGCCCGGATAAGGAAGGCCCATCATTTTTGCACATTTGTCAAAAGCTTCGCCTGCTGCATCATCGATGGTTTTTCCGAGAATCTCCATGGACAGGGGTACATTCACTTTCATCAGTTGGGTATGGCCTCCGGAGACCAAAAGGCACAGGAAAGGCAGGGAAGGTTTTTTCTCCTCTTCTTCGGGAAGGAACAGGGCATGCACATGCCCCATCAGGTGATTTACGGCGATAAGCGGGATATTCAGGGCCAGGGCAAGCCCTTTGGCAAAGGAACTCCCCACCAGCAATGACCCCAGCAGTCCGGGTCCCCTGGTAAAAGCAATCGCATTCAGATCCGATGTTTTCACCCCCGCCTCTTTCATGGCAGCATCTACCACAGGGACGATATGCTGCTGATGCGCCCGGGAAGCCAATTCCGGAACCACCCCGCCGTATTTTTCATGGACCTCCTGCCCTGCCATACTATTCGACAACAAACGACCGTTTTTGATCACGGCTGCAGAGGTATCGTCACAGGAAGATTCTATTCCCAATATCGTCACATCCATCCTCTGTTTTCTTTAGTATAAAAATTGCACTATTTTTGCTAAATCTGTTAAAGTTAATAAAATCGGCTGTGCTATCAAAAAGCTTGCAAAAATAATAATCTTTTTCATGCTGGCCCTCCTGGGCTGGACCCTTTTACTTATCGGTCTGTTGCACATCCCGAAGGTTCAGGCCGGATTAACCGATAAACTGGTAGCCCGCATGGAAGCAGGTTTTCACACCGGAATCAGCTATTCAAAAGTTAGCGTCGGTTTATTTCGTCCGGTTTATTTTGAGGATTTTCTGATCCGGGACCAACAGGCAGACACACTTATCTATGCAAGAAAAATCAGGATCACTCCCAGTATTCGTCCTTCCAATTTAACGAATAAAAAAGTCGTTTTGAGGAATGTTGTGGCCGAGGGCGCTTTTTTAAGGATGATCGCACCCCAGAACGGAGAGAACAATTATGATTTTCTTTTCAATCCTCCGAAAAAAGATTCCACCTCCGTCCCTGTAACTTTTATACTGCGGCACGCCGTATTAAAAGATTCGCGTTACCGGTTAAAGATAGCTCCACCTGTAAAACCGTACGGAGTTCATTTCACCGACCTGAATCTCCACCATATTCACGGGGTCGTTGACAACCTTACTGTTTCTAACGAAATTACCAGATTATCGGTCCGAAAAGCCGGATTCACGGATATCAGTGGCTGGCATGTAAACGAAGCATCCACAGACATGGAAGTTGCTCCCCGGCATATCTGGTTTGACAACGTCACAATCCTCACGCCCTGGTCCGAACTCGCGGCCAGGCATTATCACATGGATTTCCGGCACAAAAACGACATGAAAGACTTCATCAACAAAGTGGAACTTTCCGCTGAATTTCTTCCGTCGGTTTTCGGCTACCGGGATTTTAATATGATCGCTCAGGACTCTCTGTTTATCCGGAATAATTTTCATTTTTCCATGAAGGCACGGGGCACGCTGGCCAATCTCACAGCTAAAAACATTCGCTTGCGGGTCCGGGATAAAACCAGATTGTCGGGAACCCTGAATATTATCGGTCTGCCCGATATCAGAAAC
This sequence comes from Bacteroidales bacterium, assembly GCA_024762655.1. Classification (GTDB taxonomy): domain Bacteria; phylum Bacteroidota; class Bacteroidia; order Bacteroidales; family VadinHA17; genus DRPN01. The sequence continues at coordinate 39,684 of JANTHB010000017.1, read as the reverse complement.
AGTTACGTTTATTTTAATGTGGAGGACTTCACCACCCACATTGAAGAGATACGAAACATCTACAAACCGGGATCCACACAGAAAATAACCGTACCGGAGAATCTCAACCATCTGGGCAGGATAAGATACAAGGGAAACTTTACGGGATTCTTCACAGACTTTGTTTCCTATGGCCGGCTGGAAACGGATCTGGGCAGTTTCGATGACGACATCTCTTTTTCCACCGATAGTGTCAAAACCGTTCATTTTAATGGTTATCTCGGAGCCAATCAGTTTGATCTGGGGAAGCTGCTGTCACAAGAGAGGCTATTGGGGAAAATCACATTGCATACCAACATGCATGGGGAATTTTTTTCAAAAGGGAATTTCAGATCCAAACTGTCAGGTACGGTAGACAGTGTGGAATTTAATCATTACAGGTATCATTCCGTGATGTTGGATGGTACTTTCACGGAAAAAGCCTATGACGGCAGCATCCGGATTAACGACCCGAATCTTACCCTGGACTTTCTGGGAATGTTTGATTTCACACAGAAACTGCCTGAGTTTGATTTCTCCCTGAATATCCCCCGGGCTGCCTTATTTCCCTTACATATTACATCCACCGATACTTCCCTGTTGTTTTCGGGATTGGTTTTGGCCAATTTCAAGGGGAATAATTTTCAGGATTTCAACGGGCAGATAAAACTCCTGGATGCCCGTTTGCAAAGGAAAAAAGATCTTTTAAACATATACAACATAAAATTATTTGCCTATAACACGCCTGATTCGGGTTCGTTAGAGTTAAAATCAGGCTATCTCGATGCCTCCCTGAACGGAAAATACAACTTTTCTGAGATTTCTTCTTCTGCAAAGACCTTGCTCGCCAGATATATTCCGGCAGCCATCCCCCCGGGTGCTCCCGGAAAACCGGAGAGCAATAATTTTGTTTTAAATATGAATATCCGCAATATTGATCCCTTTACCGATTTCTTCACACCGCAATTTTCCATTGCCCATAATTCAAGGGTCACCGGACGTTTTGCTCCTGACATCCATCTGCTTTCGCTGGAAGCATATACCGACAGATTCGTCTCTCATACGGGAACCATGGATTCCCTGAAGATCAACCTCCTGACCAACAATGGCCTGACGCTGGATATCCATGGAAGCACGCTGGCGATAACCCCTAAGATCCATCTGGACGGATTCAGGACAAGCATCCTGGCTTCCGGTGACTCCTTACGCTCCTATCTTTCCTGGAATACGGGCAATGACACGGTAACCAGAGAAAACAATGTCCGTATGATGGCCTGCATTTTTAAAGGAGACAAAGCGCTTCATCCCCGCATGGATTTGTATATCGACTCTTCGGATATATTTCTGAACCATCGCATGTGGCATCTGGAAAAGGGCCATATAAACATGGATACGACCTCACTGCAGATCTATCGATTCGGACTTATCAGCAGGGAGAGATCCCTTTTCCTGTCAGGTAAACTCAGTGATAACCCTGCTGACACCATGAATTTTTCCTTTCAGAATCTGAATCTGGCCTTTTTGAATTCCAAAAATGAAAATAACCTGCAACTGGAAGGGTTGCTCAATGGGAAGGTACATCTTTCCAATGTGTACAAGACCCCTTTATTTCTGTCGGAAATTAAAATCAGAGGATTGAATATCAATCATGAACCGCTGGGAGATGCGCAGATTGTTTCTTCCTGGGACACGTTGAAAAACCGGATAAACATACTGTTCAGGACGGATTACGGGACCATTCATCCTATCCTGGCAAACGGCTCCTACTCCCCTTCGGAAAAACAAATCTACGGAGACATTTATTTTGACAAACTAAAATTAACTGCCTTTTCATCCTTTGTCTCTGTCGTATTCTCGGGTGTCAACGGGATCGTTTCGGGGAAAGCACATGTGGAAGGCCCTGCCGGAAAACCGGATATCAACGGACAGTTAAACCTGCAGAAAACATCCCTGACCGTCGATTATCTAAAGACCAGATATACCTTCACCTCCAAGGTGCCCATTGTGCATAACCGCTTTCTATTCAATAATATCAAAACATATGATGAGCAAGGGAATGTTGCCACCGCCAATGGGTTCTTTTCCATTGAAGACTTCAAAAACCTGGCCATCGACCTTACCCTGGAGACCGATAATATGTTATTTATCCACACCACCCAAAGAGACAATGAATATTTTTATGGGACAGCCTATGGTTCTGGCGTGGTAGCCATCAAAGGCCCCCTGTCAAGGCTCCGCATGGACATATCGGCCAAAACAGGCCAGAACACCAGCATTACACTACCGCTCTATCAGGGAAAAACCATCTCGGCGTATGACTATATTCATTTTGTTACCGGCAACACCGGGCAACAGCAAAAAACAACCGCCGAAATACGCCCTCCCACAGCACGGGGGCTTGATCTGAACATTGACCTTGAAGTAACCCCGGATGCAGAAGTAACCATGCTGTTTGATCCCAATACGGGAGGGAACCTTTACGCCCGCGGACACGGAAACCTGCGTATGGAAGTAAAAAAAACCGGCGATTTCAACTTGCTGGGAGAATACACAGTGGAAAAAGGGACGTATCTGTTTTCCCTGCAAAATATCATTCAGAAAAAGTTTCGTCTGGAATCAGGCGGAAAAATTACCTGGAACGGGAACCCCCTGGATGCCAACCTGAACATCCTGGCTACCTACCCGGTGAAAACGTCTCTTTATCCGTTATTTTATGATGAGAATTATAAGAAAAGAGTTCCTGTGGAATGCCAGATCATACTGAAAGGAAAACTCAATAAACCCCGGATAAGATTTAATATCGACCTGCCCACAGTGGATGAAGAAACCCGGTCTAAAGTCAGGAATGCCATCACCTCGGAAGAAGAGATGAGTAAACAGTTCCTTTCCCTGTTGATTCTGAACAGTTTTTATCCGGATCCTGCCTACGGACAACCCGGGGATATCGCATCGGCCAATGCACTGGGAGTGACGACCACCGAAATGTTGTCCAACCAGCTCAGCAGCTGGCTTTCTCAGATAAGCAATGATTTTGATGTAGGCTTTTCTTATCACCCGGGGGACCAGGTGACCTCCGACCAGGTGGAGGTAGCTTTGTCCACACAGCTACTCAACGATCGTGTGGCCATATACAGCAACATCGATTTCAGCGGACAAAACAATACCCATGCCCAAACGGGCAGTAACATAGTAGGAGACTTCCAGGTAGAAGTCAAAATCACAAAAAACGGTAAGCTCAGGGTTAAAGCCTTCACAAGGGCCAACGACAAGTATCTGTACGAAACAGCCCCTTACACCAACGGCGTAGGTATATTTTACCGTGAGGAATTCAGTTCGTGGAAAGAACTGGTCCGGCGCTACTGGGAGAAAATGTTCGCCAAAAAAGAAAAAGAGACGAAAATCCCTCCCCCGTAAGGAAAATAAAAATTATTTGGAAAACTTGTTTCAAGAAAGTATTTTCGCAGCGTTTTTCAGTTTTCTAAACCTTTAAAGATACGCTTATGTTTATGGCAATGGTGGTGGTGTTCGTATTGGGTTATACGGCAATAGCCCTGGAACATCCCTTGAAAATCGATAAAGCAGCCTCTGCCCTTATCACCAGTGTTATTCTTTGGGTTTTGTTTATGGTCGGGTCTCATGAAATCCTTCTCGGTCCCGGAAAGGACTTCTTCCGGGAATTTCTGGCCAAGAATCCTGACCTGGCCCATCTCCCCGCACATAAACAATATCTGAAGTTCATCGTAGATCATGAGATCATTCATCATCTGGGAGAGATTTCGGAGATCCTGTTTTTTCTGTGGGGTGCCATGACCATTGTGGAAACCGTTGACTCTCATAACGGCTTTAAGATCATTACAGACAAAATCAGTACCACCAACAAGGTCAAGCTTTTATGGATCCTTTCCTTCATCACATTCTTCATGTCTGCCGCCCTTGACAATCTGACGACTACCATTGTAATGGTAACACTCCTGAACAAGTTGATCAAAGAAAAGAAAGACCGTTGGTTTTTCGCCAGTATGATCGTTATTGCCGCCAATGCCGGAGGAGCCTGGTCTCCCATCGGGGATGTAACCACCATCATGCTCTGGATCGGCGGACAGATCACGGCCTGGGGCATTATCAAGGGAATATTCCTGGTCAGTCTGGTGAACATGCTGATCCCGCTGATTATTGTTTCCTTTTTTGAGAGAGGTCATTTTGAGCCCCCGAAAGCCCCGGAGGACGATCCCAATACGGTATCGCCCAAAGGCGAACGAAATCTTATCTTCTTTCTGGGTGTAGGCGCCTTGCTGTCCGTACCGGTATTCAAAACCGTCACCCACCTGCCTCCTTATATGGGGATGCTGGGGGGATTGTCCATTCTCTGGATCATCACCGACCTGATGCACAGGAAAGCCAATCCCGATAAGAAAAAACAGTGCATGATCACCTCCGTACTGAAAAAAATCGATGCACCCACTATTTTCTTTTTTCTGGGTATTTTAAGTGCTGTGGCAGCCCTTCAGTCGGCCGGGCACCTGCATTTGCTTTCCCAGTATCTGGATGAAAAACTGCATAATATCTATTTCATTGACATGGCCATCGGGCTGCTCTCCGCCATCGTTGACAATGTACCTCTGACCGCCGGGGGAATGGGCATGTATCCGATACCGGAACCGCACATGCTTCAGACCATAACCGACCCAACCGCCCTGGCCTGGGCTCAGAATTTTGTACAGGACGGATTGTTCTGGGAGTTTCTGGCCTATACCGCCGGGACGGGTGGAAGCATTCTGATCATCGGGTCGGCTGCCGGCGTGGCTGCTATGGGACTGGAAAAGATAGACTTTATCTGGTATCTTAAGCGTATGAGCCTGCTGGCCCTGTCGGGTTTTTTAGGCGGATCGCTGGTTTACTACCTGATCAAATAAACATAACCATAAATATGAATCATGACGAGATATAATATTCCCTGTTATATCTCGTTTTTTTTTATAATTTCGTAAAAAATGTAAAACCTATGAATCTGACGATGATCTTTACACAAATTTCCGTGGCTGACACGGCGGCACAGGGCGCCGGACAAGTATCCATGTCTTATTGGGACCTGGCCCTGAAAGGGGGTTGGGTAAACCTTGTAATCTTCCTGCTCTCCCTGATCGCGATCTATATTTTCTTCGACCGTTATTTTGTGATCAGGAAAGCTTCCCGGGAGGACCACACCCTAATGAATCGCATCAAGGATTATATCCATGATGGGAAAATCGAATCGGCCATGGCATTGTGTCAATCCCAGGATCATCCGGTAGCCCGCATGCTGGAAAAAGGGATACGTCTCATCGGCCGTCCCATTCAGGATGTGCATGCCGCCATTGAAAATGCAGGACGTCTGGAAATATACAATCTGGAAAAAGGTCTTCCCGCCCTGGCTACCGTGGCTGGCGGCGCTCCCATGCTGGGATTCCTGGGCACCGTGATCGGCATGATCATGGCCTTTTATGATATGGCAAATGCCGGAAACAATGTGGACATCACCACTCTCTCAGACGGTATCTATACCGCCCTGGTCACCACCGTAGCAGGACTGATCGTTGGAATCATCGCTTATTTTGCCTATAACATCCTGGTGGCCCGTGTCGAAAAAGTGGTGTTCCTGCTGGAAGCCCGCACCTCGGAATTTATGGATATCCTGAATGAACCGGTTGAGTAAGTATAGTAAATTCAGTCTTTTACCTATCTATTATGGCCATACAGTCAAGAAATAAAATAAGCCCTTCGTTCAGCATGTCAGGGATGACCGATATCATCTTCCTGCTGCTGATCTTTTTCATGATCTCGTCCACCCTGATCAGTCCTACCGCCCTGAAACTGTTGTTGCCGAGAAGTGCCAACCAGACCTCTGCCAAACCGTTCACCACCGTCTCCATTACCAAGGATCTGAAATATTATATTGAAGACAAACCGGTAGCCATCAATGACCTGGAGAGGGCCCTGCAACAAAAGATAGGCAACAACAAGGACATCTATATCTCCCTCCATGTAGACCGGACCATCCCCGTACAATATGTGGTAGATGTGATGAACATTGCCAAACGGAACGGTTACAAACTAGTGCTGGCTACCACTGCACGATAATTATGCCCGGCAGCAATTCACATACAAGAGGAATAGTAGCCACGATTATTTTTCATGGCATACTCATTTTTTTGCTGGTATTTTTCGGGCTGCATGCTCCTTTCCCTCCTCCGCAGGAAGAAGCTTTGTTGATCAACTTCGGCACGGATAATTCCGGAAGGGGGCTTCTCGAACCGGCGCCTGCCCCTCCTGCCAGCCATCCGCTGCCATCCCGAAAAACACCCCCGAAAACCACGGAGACTTCAAAAGAAAAGATCCTGACCCAGGATATTGAAGAAGCTGCCGCTGTAGAATCGGGGAAAGAAACAAAACCCAAAAAGCCTACCGCGGAAGAATTGCGTAAAAAAAAACAGGCTGAAGAAGCCCGGAAAAAACGGGAAGAAGAACTCCAAAAGAAAAGACAGGAAGCGTTGGAAAGAAAACGCAGGGAGGAAGAGGAGCGTAAACGCCGTGAGGCCGAAGAACGGAAAAAGCAAGAGATTCTGCGACGCACAAAGAATGCTTTTGCCAATGCCCAGGGCACTGCCAATACAGCCTCTGAAGGAGAAACAGGGGGGAAAGGCAACCAGGGAAACCCGGAGGGCTCGGCACAGGCAGGTGCCCACGCAGGCACTCCCGGTACGGGTAGCGGAGGGGTATCTTACAGTCTGGGCGGCAGGACCCCTCAGAAACTGCCCCTGCCCGAGTACAACTATCAGGTTGCCGGGGTTGTGGTGGTGGAAGTAACGGTTGACCGCAATGGCAATGTCACCAAAGCAACCCCCGGAGTGAAAGGGTCCACCACCCTCAACCAGGATCTCCTGAACGCAGCCAAAAAAGCGGCCCTGGCCTCCAAATTCGATCGTAAACCCAACGCTCCGGCGTTCCAGAAAGGAACCATCACCTACAAGTTCATCCTGCAATAACCCGAAGAGGTTCCTTTTGGCCACCGGTCGTTCACCATGCTAACCAAAGAACAAAAAAGATGAAAAAGTTTTTTCTCATTGCGGCAGGGGCCCTGCTTCTGCAAGGATTATCACCTGCCCAGGACCGGATCACAGGGAGGGCCTTCGCCACCCGCTCCGAAGTAATCGCCCGTCACGGGATGGCCTGCACCAGCCAGCCGCTGGTCACCCAGACAGCCCTTGATATTCTAAAAAAAGGAGGCACGGCTGTGGATGCCGCCATCGCCGCCGATGCCCTGCTGGGCCTGGTCGAACCCACCGGCAGCGGTATGGGCGGGGATCTTTTTGCCATTGTATGGGACGCCACAACAAAAAAACTCTACGGCCTCAACGGCAGCGGACGCTCTCCCAAATCACTCACCCTGGACTATTTCAAACAACACGGATACACCCACATCCCTGCACACGGCCCCTTACCGGTGACCGTACCCGGATGTGTGGACGGATGGTTTGCCCTTCACGACAAGTTCGGTACCCTGCCCATGCAAGAGATCCTGCAACCGGCCATCAACTATGCCCGGGAAGGGTTTCCGGTGACCGAACTCATCGCTTACTACTGGCAGGGCAACGCACGCATACTGCAGAAATATGAGAATTTTAAGGAGATTTTCATGCCCGGAGGCCACGCCCCCAGCAAAGGAGAAATCTTCAGGAACCCGTACCTGGCCCATACGCTCGAAAAAGTTGCTTTGGGGGGCAGGGACGCTTTTTACAAAGGAGACATTGCCCGCACCATAGCTGCTTATATGAAAAGAAACGGAGGCTTTTTGTCTTATGAAGACCTGGCTTCCCACCATTCCGAATGGGTAGAGCCGGTATCCACCAATTACCGGGGGTATGACATATGGGAGCTCCCTCCCAACGGCCAGGGAATCGCCGCCCTGCAGATGCTCAACATACTGGAAGGCTATGATATAAGGGCTATGGGCTTTGGCAGCGCCGACTATATTCATTATTTCGTCGAAGCCAAAAAACTGGCTTTTGCCGACAGGGCCAAATTCTATGCCGATCCTGTTTTTAACAGAATTCCCGTGCAGGAGCTTATCTCCAAGGAATATGCATCCCGTCGCAGACAACTGATCAATCCAAGGCGTGCTGCGCGCAGTGTGGATGCCGGTGTATTGGGACATGGCGAAACCGTCTATATGACCGTGGCAGACCAGTGGGGAAATATGGTATCCCTTATCCAGAGCAATTACCGCGGCATGGGATCAGGCATGACTCCAGACAGTCTGGGTTTTATCCTGCAGGACCGCGGCGAACTCTTTAATCTGAAAGAAGGAGAAATGAATACCTATGCTCCCGGAAAAAGGCCTTTTCATACCATCATTCCGGCGTTCATCACCAAAGACGGGCAACCCTGGGTCAGCTTCGGGGTGATGGGCGGTTCCATGCAGCCGCAGGGGCATGTACAGATCGTTGTCAACCTGATCGATTTCGGCATGAACCTGCAGGAAGCAGGCGATGCGCCCCGTATCCGTCACGGAGGATCCTCCCAGCCCACCGGGGAAGTCATGCAGGACGGCGGCACCGTTTACCTCGAAAGCGGATTCTCCTATGAGACCATCCGCGACCTTATGCGCCGGGGTCACCGTATCCAATGGACCCTCGGAGGATACGGCGGATACCAGGCCATTATGTGGGATGCCAAAAACCACGTTTACTACGGGGCGTCGGAATCACGAAAAGACGGACAGGCAGCCGGTTACTGATTTTTTATACAGCACCCATTAATATCTGTTTTGGAAAAGCCTCTTCTCCGGAGAAATGTCTCTTTGCTGCCCTACAATACCTTTGGGGTGGATGTGACGGCAGAATATTTTGCTACCGTACATGCCCCCGGGGACCTGTATGCACTTAAGGATGCCGGAGCAACCGCTGAACACGCCCCGCTAATCATCGGAAAAGGCAGTAACATACTCTTTACCGGAAATGTCCACGGGCTGGTGTTGCATAACCGCATTGAGGGGATCCGCCTGATAGAAAAAACCGGGGATGCCGTGATCCTGGAAACCGGTTCCGGGGTGGAATGGGACCGTTTTGCCGGATATTGCGCGGGTCATCGCTATTACGGCGCCGAAAACCTCTCCCTGATCCCGGGGACAGCCGGCGCGGCTGCCGTACAAAATATCGGCGCTTACGGAGCCGAAGCGGCAGACATTATCCTATCCGTAACAGGCGTTGACCTGCATACGGGAGAAAAAAGATCATTTGCCAACCGGGACTGCCGGTTTGGATACCGGTACAGCCTCTTCAAGATGCCGGCTTTTCGTTCTTTTTTTATCACTTCCATACGTTTCCGTTTGTCGCTGCACCCCCGGCTGAACCTCTCCTATCCCCAACTGGCGGAAGAAACAGAACATATCCCCCACCCTGATATCCTTGATGTCCGGGAGGCTGTGATGCGGATCCGCCGGATCAAATTGCCCGATCCGGGACAAACAGGCAATGCGGGCAGTTTTTTCAAGAACCCGGTGGTCAGCAAAGAAAAGCGGGACAAACTCCTGGTGGATTATCCGGACATGCCATGGCATGCACTTCCCGGCGAAGGCTTTAAGATTCCGGCAGCCTGGATGATAGAAAAATGCGGCTGGAAGGGTAAACAATCCGGCCCCTGTGCCACATGGTCTCGCCAGCCTTTGGTGATCGTCAACCTGGGACAGGCTAACGGAAAAGAGATACTGGCCTTTTCACGGGCCATACAAAAAAGCGTATATGAACGGTTTGCCGTTTTGCTGGAGCCGGAAGTCCTGATCCTTTGAACCTGTTTCCGGGGTATGTCAGGATTTTTCGCTTTCGGAATCTGCCATGAGCGTTTCGTAACCCGCTTTAAGGATGGCCTCCATTCGTTTCTGCGTCTCCGCCTCTGCATACAAGCGCAGCAGATGCTCGGTACCGGACGACCGGATCATCAGCCATTCATGATCGTTGAAAAAATATTTGAAGCCGTCAAAAGCCACCTCATGTGATACCTGAAAATCCCCAAACCTGTCAAAGCTTTCCGTATGGCATTTTTTCAGGATGCGCTGGATCTGTTCCGGGGCCATCCTGAAATCGGCCCGTCCGAAAACAAATGGACCGGTAATCGCCTCCACCTCCTTCAACAGCGCTCCGATTCCTTTTCCTGTCTCTACCATGAACTGCAGGAGGGTAAGAGCCACCCAGACGCCGTCCCTTTCGGGGATGTGTGAGACCACCGAGAATCCTCCCGACTCCTCTCCGCCCACCAGCACCGTCTCTTTACGCATGATCGCCGACACTTCCTTAAATCCGATGGGGACACGTACCGTTTCCAGACCGTAGCTTCCGGCCAGCTTCTCCACTTTAATGGTAGAAGAAAAACCGGTCACCACCTTCCCTTTCAGTTTCTTATATCCGGCCAGATACAGGATGAGCAGCAGGATAATATGATGGGAGTCAATGTAATTGCCTTCTGCATCGATCAGGGCAATCCTGTCGCCGTCGCCGTCAATGGCAATACCCAAGTCAATCTTTCCGCTCTTTTTGATTGCTTCGCAGAATTCCATCAGATAAGACCGATCGGGCTCCGGCGGGATATTGAAAAAGGTCGGGTTCACTATGCAATGAAACAAACGAGCCTCCGGAAACAAACGCCGTATGATGTTCTGGGAGGCGCCATACATGGCATCAAAAGCCAGCTTCAGTCCGCTTTTCCGGAGTCTCTCCAGATCGAAATGTGCCTGGATATTTTCCAGGTAGATCTGTTCAAGGTCGGTGTATATGACCTTATCTTTCTGCAGGCTGCTATCCCACCGTATGGTTTCAAGGCTGAGCTCGTTTTCTTCGGGGATAAGGCTCTCCACGATTCTGGTGTCCTGACTATCCAGGGGGCCTCCGTGAGGGCCTTTCAGTTTGATCCCGTTATACTGTGAAGGGTTGTGACTTGCGGTAATCACGATGCCTGCCCGGGCTTTAAGGTCCACAACGCCATAGGAAACCATGGGAGCCGTCACGTAAGAAGGAGACAGGTATACCCTGATCCCTTTGAGGGTAAGTACCTTGGCTACGGTCTCGGCAAACATCTTCCCCCCAAAACGGGTGTCATATCCCACCACCACACTGGCCTCACCGTCTTGGCCGGTCACCCAGCGGGCTACCGCCCAGGCTACCCGGGCCACATTATCCACGGTAAAACGCTCGGCGATCACCGCTCTCCAGCCATCCGTACCAAATTTTATATCTGCCATTTTTTCTCTTCCGAACCGGATTTAAAGATACGTTTTTTTCTTTAATCTACCTTCCCGGCCTCTCTCCGCTCCCTGCTCATCTCTCGCCTCTCTTTCTTATCTGTATATACGTTTCTTATTCAACGCCCTGCGATATTTACGGGCATAACGGTTGTGCTCGGACAATGTTTTTGAAAAATAATGATATCCTGAAAAGTCATCTCTTGCACAGAAGTACAGGTACCGGTGTTTCTCGGCATGCAGGACGGCATCTATGGCTTCTTTGGAAGGGATCCTGATGGGCCCGGGAGGAAGTCCGGCATACTTGTATGTATTGTAAGGAGAGTTATACTGAAGGTCTTTGGTAATGATCCGCCGTCTGTCAAAATCCCGCAGGGCATACTTGATGGTAGGGTCGGCCTGCAGACGGATGCCTTTTTTCAGCCGGTTCAGGTACACCCCCGCGATCCGGGACATCTCGTCTTTATGGAGTGCTTCTTCCTGCACAATGGAAGCCAGGGTGATCACCTCCTCCGGCGTCAACCCGAGCTGCTTCGCTTCCTCCAGTCGTTTTTTATTCCAAAACTTTTTATATTCCCGGTACATTTTCTTCACAAACCGCCCGGCAGGGATGTTCCAGTAAAACTCATAGGTATCCGGGATAAAAAGACAGATTACCGTGGAGGTATCCATGCCCATAGAGGCCAAAAAAGCAGAATCGGACAACACGCGGACCAGTTCGGCCGAGTCCATCTCCAGCTTCTGAGCCACCACGCCTGCCAGTTGTTCTTTCGTGCGGACATTATGTATGGTAACCCTCACCGGTTGCTGAAACCCGCCCCGTAACATATTCACCATCCCGTTATTGCTCATCCCTCCCCGGAAAAGATACCTGCCGGGATGGATAAACCGGGGATAATGTTTCCGGCGAGCCAGAAAATCGAAGGTGACAGAAATCCGCAGGATCGAATCCTTCTTCAGAATATCCAGGACATCCTCATAATCAACACTGTCAGGAAGCAGGACGACCTTGCTTTTTCCCTTTGGGATGCTGGTATTGGGCATCCATGTAATTACATAGAACAACGCAAAAACCAGGAAAAAAACGGCAGGGCCAATGATATACAAATACTTTTTCAATACACGCACGGATTTTCTTATAGAACGGGTAAAAATATAATTATTTTTTGTCTCTGCTTTTTTTCAATCTTTTTTTTTGATAAACCCCTATTTGTGATATACGATTCACAGGACACAACATAGGTTATCTCCGGAAATTGATCTGTTGAGAAGACGATTTTACCGGATCACTGATCCCGGACAGTACCGGACCGTGTCAGGTTCCCGGACATTGGTGTTCCCTGCTTCCGGTTGAGATATCTTCGCAAATCTGTAAAATCTGCCTGAAAACTTATTATATTAGCATAAAATTTATATCATGGACACTGTGCTGGAAATATTGAAATATACGCTTCCTGCCCTGATCGTCTTTCTGGCGGCTTATTTTGTTTTAAGAGAGATGATCCGGTCTCAGGAAAAGGAACGCAAGATGGAAATCATATTGGAAAACCAACGTCTCATCACCCCCGTAAAACTCCAGGCATATGAACGCCTCATTCTCTTTCTGGAGCGTATCTCACTGGAGTCGCTGATCATGCGGGTCAACCGGCCGGGCATGACCACCCAGCAATTGCATCAGGAGATGCTACAGGCCATCCGCTCGGAATATGAGCACAACCTGTCCCAGCAGTTGTATATCTCGCCCAATGCCTGGGAAGTGATCAAGAATGCACGTGCCAATATGCTGAAGATCATTAACACCATGTATGAAAAATTCAAGCCGGATGCTCCGGCTCTGGAGTACAGCAAAAGCCTGATGGAAGAGCTGATGGAGATGGAGAAACAACCTACCCAGACAGCCCTCGAATTTCTGAAAGCAGAAGTAAACCGGATCTTTTAAAATATAAAAAACCGGTGACTGGTGCCACCGGCCGGTTCCGGAATATCCGTAACTACAGCAACTCAATACTGCGTTTCACGAACGCATTAAGTTTTTCACCGCGCAGCATGTTATTGGCCAGCAGCGCCAGGTCGATCATCTGACGTACCCGTTTGCTTTTGGCAGCATAGTCCCGCAGGATCGTTTTGCGTTTTTCATCATATTCGCCGATTTTCTTCTCCAGTTCGCTGATCCTGTCCTTATCTGCCTGCGGGATCTCCTCTTCTTTCTTATCCTTGTTGGCTTTCTCCAGCTCTTCCCGGGCCTTCTTCAAAGGCTCTATCTTCTCTTTGATCTTGGCGATGCGTGCCCCGGTTTTCTTGTCTTTCTCCTCCATCACTTTTTTCACCAGCGGATGGTTGGCATTGATCACCAGGTTGAAACTATCCGGGAAATTCCCGTATATCCCGGCTTCTCCCCCCAGAGCCGACATATCCTTCATCCTCCGCATAAACTCCGACTGAGTGATCATCACGGGACTGTCCGTTTCGCTCAGATTTTCGAAAACCACCATAAACTTATCCCGCTCGGGGATCGCGCTCAGGAATACTTCACGCAGATCTTCCTTCTCCTCTTCCGTCAGTTTCGATTCACCCAGATCTTCCTTCTCGATCAGTTTATCTATCACATCCGAGTCTACCCTGACAAACCGGCTGTCCTTAAACTTGGTCTCCAGGTGATTCAGGAAATGCACCTCCAACTGACCATCCATCAACAACACATCATACCCTTTCGAGCGGGCAGCATCAATGAAGGTATATTGCTCTTCCCTATCCGTCGCATAGAGATAGATCAGGTTTTTGTGCTTATCCGTCTGGTTTTCGCTGATCAGGCTTTTATACTCTTCAAAGGTAAAATATTTGCCTTCCGTATTTTTCAACAATGCAAACTTCCCGGCTTTCTCATAGAACTTATCCTCCGTCATCATCCCGTATTCGATGAACAGCTTGAGATCATCCCATTTTTTCTCAAATTCTTTCCGGTCTTTTTTGAAAATATCCTGCAGACGGTCGGCTACTTTCTTCATGATGTGACTGGATATTTTCTTCACATTCGAGTCGCTCTGCAGATAACTTCTGGAGACATTCAGCGGGATGTCCGGTGAATCCAACACTCCATGCAACAGGGTCAGAAATTCGGGTACGATCCCTTCTACCGAGTCGGTCACAAAGACCTGGTTGCAATAAAGCTGGATTTTGTTTTTCTGGATTTCAAACTGATTTTTGATTTTCGGAAAATAAAGGATACCGGTCAGCGTAAACGGATAATCCACATTCAGATGGATATAGAAGAGGGGATCTTCCTGTGTGGGATAAAGCTCTTTATAAAAGTTGATATAATCCTCATGTTTCAGTTCCGAAGGTTTCCGGATCCAGATGGGCCGGGTATTGTTGATGATCCGGTCTTTCCCGGTTTCCACCATTTTGCCGTCTTTCCATTCCTTTTCCTTACCAAAGGCGATCTCTACCGGCAGGTACCGGCAATACTTGTTCAGGATCTCTTCGATCCGGCTCTCTTCGAGAAATTCTTTCGACTCCTCGTCGATGTAAAGGACTACCTCCGTGCCCCGGTCTTTTTTATCCACCTCATCGATGACCACCTCGGGGTTTCCTTCGCAGGACCATTTTACGGCTTTGGTATCCGGACGCCATGATTTTGTAATGATCTCGACCTTTTTGGATACCATGAACGTAGAGTAAAAACCCAGGCCGAAATGTCCGATGATGGCATTGGCATCCTTTTTATATTTTTCGAGGAATTCTTCAGCGCCTGACAGAGCGATCTGATTGATATATTTGTCAATCTCATCTGCCGTCATTCCGATACCACGGTCAGACACCGTCAGGGTCTTTTTCTTCTTATCCAGCTTCACCCGGATGGTCAAGTCGCCGAGCTCTTCCTTGAAATCCCCCACGGCTGCCAGGGTCTTCAGTTTCAGGGTAGCATCCACGGCATTGGAGATCAGTTCCCTTAGAAAAATCTCATGGTCTGAATAGAGGAATTTTTTAATGATCGGGAAAATGTTATCCGTCGTAACATTGATCTGAGACTTCTGCATATCTTTTTATTTTTAGTTTAACTTATTCTGATGATTTACGCCGGGGGAGAATCAAATCGTATGCCAGAACAAAGAGGCTGACATTACGGCAGATAATGTCTTTCTGATCTCCGGGATTAGAAAATGGGGCAATACTGTCCTTACCAACTTCTAAAATAGTTGGCTGATGTCACCAGAGCCCTGTGAAGAAGAAAGATCTTTATTTTTCTATTCAATTATTCGTTTAACGGAATATTTCCCAATGATTTTATAATGAGATGTAATGAGAATTAAACTTTTTTCTATTGAGTTTGATCCTGAAGGAAAAGAATTAATGAGACTGCTTATTTTTACAGTTTTCCCTGCATGTCCCATACCATCATCTCCATCTTTTGAACCACTATCCGCCTCATAACCTGTTGTTGAAAAAAAGATCTGGTCTCCTTCATGTAACCGTTCAAATGTTTTTGTTTTATTTATAGAATAGTTTCTGTTGGGTTCCCCGTCCTTATTATACTTAATGGTCCAGGGTGAATAATGAGATACCACAGTGCCGATGGTAATGCGATATTCATCTTCCGGATAAAGCCCATCATCCATATTCTTTAAAGAAACGAACGTCAGATATTGTACCGTCACATTATAATAATAATCTCTAACCTGTAAGCTTTTCTGATACTCATTATTCGATTCATTTTGCTCGGCAATCATATTATTCTCGTCAGCTATCGCCCGAAAAACATATATCCCCTTTTGATTCAGTCTGAATCTCCTGGAAGTAACCACAGATCTGTTGTTCCCTTGAGCGGCTGCAATGACCCCCATTGGAACATTAATTATCATAGGTGTGATAGCGGGAGTTGCATTCACTCTTATTCTAAATCCTCTTTTCACCTCTTCGGGATGTGAAAATCCCAATTGAACATCAAGAGTAACATCCTGTTTTGCTATAGCATAGTTTTGATTACTAAACCTCAGTCCGGTGATAAATATATCAGGCTTGGGTACAGGTGGCGGAGGATAAAGAATGCTGATGAACTGTTCGGACTCAACCCCCTCATTGTTTTCCAAAGCCTCAATGGCGAAATCACCTTCCGGTAAATGAAAAGAATTCAGGTAAAATGATTTTAATATATTATTAACCTTTAGAGCTGTGGCAGAATTAAATATACGATGGCCTATATTATTCCTTTCCGCTATTACCTCGCCAGGCTTAATTCTCAGAAGAGAGCCAGAGAGATGCATTCCCGCCACAGAAGCTGCTGCAATAGAAGGAGGAGGAGAAACCGGTGTTAAAGCATGTATCGGGGCAGAAGTAACGGCTTCCGGAATCAGCCGGTAAGCATTCTTTTCAACTTCTTTGCTATATTGCATATATTGAACTCCCCTGAAAAGGGATCTGTCCTGCAGAGGTATTCTTTGCTGCAATTCTATATATGTCGGCAACTTCCATATCTGCCGGGAAAGATTCCCAATCACGATCTTACTTTGCGTTTTAGCTACAAGCGTCTTAGCCGGAAAAGTAAATTTAACCAAATTACCTTGTTTCAGAACTACCTTTAAGGTATCAATCTTATTCAGGTACTTCCCGTATAAAAATATTTTGTCATTTTTCCCCATCGTAAAAGTTTCGGGAAATACTCCGGTAATCTTAGGTTTTAGCTGGATCCCTTCATATTTTTGTGCAAAATCAAATCCGGCAATTAGTTCTCCCCGCCAACGCGATGACATCAAAATAGCAAGAAAAAATCCCACATATACAAGCATAAAAATATAGGCAGCTATTCTGAAAAAATTTGCCTTTCTTTTTTTTCTGAAAAGCATGATAGCAAAAATGATCAGACCGACAGCCAGGAATATTAAGGCAAAAATGATCACTGCTCCGTTAATCGTCTTATCAACCAAAATAAAGGTATTTCCAAAAGTAAGCACAACAATATCCTCAACACTTGAACTAAGAAGATTGATATTGTTCTGAACCTGATAGGATATCTGATCAATCAGATTTGGCAAGGAATCATCTAAAATGCCTTTTTTAATTTGATCGAGCAGCATAGAAATATTTGAAAATGTATTATCAATCGTCCCGTTTACCTCGTCAAAGAGCATTCCTCCGGCATTTTCAAGCATTGACTCAATTTGTGCAGCAAGATTATTCAGACGGTCATCAATAAAGTTTCCGACATCTTCGGATAAATCCCCTGATTCAACTTGCGCATCTACCTGGAGAACAATATTATTAATATTCTCCAATAACTGGTTAGCTGTATCCGTAAGATTTTTAACCTTCTTAGATACACCACATCCTGAAGCTATGAACAGGATAAGAAAAAAAACTGCAGTTATTCGTTTCATAATTGTATTTTTTTTATGTTAAAAAATTTTACCCGGCACCCACTTCACACAGAGACTCAACTTTATGACATACAGCATATAACATTACTTTGCTACTTTAAGATAAAATTTGATTCGATACCGGTTTCCTTTAATATCGTATTCGTATCCAATGTAAATATACTGGATACTGCTATTCAGATGCAGTCCCTTGCCCTCCCGGTATGCATCCGCTTATAACAACAAGGATGTGCATTTTCATTCATGATACGGTATTTTTATTAAAGTTTCAGTCTTATTGCTTTTATGACATATTTTTACCTGTCACACGCCATTATTGTTCTGCATTTTTATCTACATAATTCAAACACATGCCCCTCCATTTACTGTCTGTTTTTCACCCCCTTTTACTGAACTTTTTTTAAGGTTTTTTCAATAATCGCATAATTTATTTCTGTTCTAAATATTACATGCTATTACACAGTACGTTATCAGTTTTTTAAAAAATGCAAAAAACATTGATTTAGTTAACATAATATTTAAATGAGCTGTAAGATATTGTTTTTTTAAAGGGAAGAATATCGAACAGGGAATATCGATGTGAGATATAAGAAGTGGCTTTTGAGTATTGAATTTTTAAAATTTTAAAATAATGGATTCCGGAATTACTTACAAAACGGGCCAACACACCCCCTGTACGCAGAGGGGGAGGCAGTTTCTTCCCACGCAAGTATATCCCGGAGGGATAGCATGAGGATAATAACAGAAATAAGCGATTATCAATTCCAAGCCTCATCGATCTGTTTCCAGCAGAAGATGCAGGAGATGCACCGTGGCCAGGGCATCGCCTGCGGCCCGGTGCCGGTCATGCACGCGAATACCCAGGGTACGGCAAAGCTTTCCGAGGCTGTAGGAAGGATGACCGGGCAACAACCGCCGGCTCAACCGCAGCGTATCCATGACTTCTCTTTCGTAGGAATAGCCCAATTGGCGAAATTCCTCCCGGACAAAACCATAGTCAAAACGGGCATTGTGAGCGGTAAACACAGTGCCTTCCGTCATCTCTACCAGCGTCCGCGCCACCTCGTAAAATTTCGGGGCGTCCGCCACCATCTCGTCCGTGATGCCGGTCAGACGCGTAATGTAATAAGGGATGGGCCGCTCCGGATTGATCAACGTGGAATATTCTTTTATAATCTGTTTTCCATCTGTCAGAAACAAAGCGATCTCCGTAATCTTCTCCTTCCGCGGACTCAGTCCGGTGGTCTCTATGTCTATAACCGCATACACGGCAACAAAATTAGAAGATTAAAACGTACCACAAAAATGTCAAGAAAAACATCTTTGCAGAGACACATAATCCTTATTCCGGAAGGATTTTATTCTGTCACTATACAGCAAACAAGATTTTTTATTTCCTCTGATAAAACAATAAAGAAATTTCTTAAAACGAAATTTCTTTATTACACCTCACCCAAAACTTTCTTCGAAAGTTTTGACCTCTCCTCAAGGAGAGGTGTAGGTGGAACCCCGGGGCAGCCTGTCCGAAGGGTTTCATCCCTGCCCGAAAGAATGAATTCTTTCATTCAGGCGGGCGGGCGGGCCCGTCCGAACGGACAGTCGTCCGGGCGGGAGCCCCGAGGAATTCTTTTGATTAAAAAAAGACAGGCTAACCCTCAGACTTGCTCTAAGCAGGCCGACGGACAAGAATCCAACGGGAGCGCCCGGGTATGATTTTTTCATGCGGTACATGCATGTTTTCATGAGAAATTTTATGTAGGTTTGACCACAAAAGATCGCCCCATGAGAGAATGTTACGGCCGCTGGTTTTATCACAACGGTAACCTGTATGACTGCCATGAATTCAGATCATCCCTGGTCTTTGAAGGAGAATCGGTGTATGAAGTGTTACGGGTCGTACAAGGGAAGCCGCTGTTTCCGGAGGATCATCTGCAGCGGTTACATCATACCCTGGAAATGAAAAAGGGGGTTGTCAACGTATCCGACCGTGAGGTCATGGATGCTGTAAAAAGGATCATCCGGGAAAACGATATCACGGAAGGAAATATCAAGGTCATTTTCAATTTTGAGAAAGCGCGCCCCGGGGTATCTCATTTTCTGGTGTACCGGATCGAACATCATTACCCCTCCCCGGCACAATACCAAAACGGAGTATCCTGCATCCTCTATCAGGCCGAACGACCCCGTCCCACTGCCAAGATCATCCACCACCACCTGCGGCTCACCATATTCAACAAGCTGATCGAAACGGGGACCTATGAGGCGCTTCTGGTAAACCGGCAGGGGATGATCACCGAGGGCAGCCGTTCCAATGTTTTCTTCATCCGGGATAATATCCTGTATACCGCACCCGACCATCTGGTGCTTCCGGGAATATCCCGGAAATATGTGATCAGCATCTGCCGGGAACAGGGCATACCTTTAAAAAAGGAAGCGATTCCCGTCTCCGGCCTTTCTGACCTCGAGGCCGCTTTTCTTACCGGCACTTCCATCAAGGTGCTGCCGGTCTCACAAATCGAAGACCATACCCTGCCCGTTTCACATCCTCTTCTGAGCACCCTGATGGAAGCATATGACCGGTTGATTGAAGAACATATACAAAAAGAGGGTTGACGAATAAATCCGGGATGAACAGCAGCTTCAGCAAGAAATTTAAATAAATATTTAAATATGTATTTAATTATTTATTTAAATACATATATTTTGTTTCTCGCAGATTTCGCAGATTACGCAGACTTTCGCTGCGGGGGTCTTCGAAGCCTTGTCCGGGGCCTCTGCATACCTGACCAGCATAAAATACGGTGCAATTTATATTTCCCTTCCCTCGTCCTCCGTGGCACGCAGGGCAAAGATACATTTATTCCACCGACTGCATTTTCTGCAGTTTATGGTAGTATCCTTTCTTCCGCATGAGCTGGGTGTGGGTGCCGCGTTCAACGATCTCGCCCCGGTGCAGGACACAAATCTCGTCGGCATTTTTTATGGTGGAGAGACGGTGGGCAATGACCAGGGAAGTCCGGTTTTTCATCAGATGGAGAATAGCATCCTGCACCAGTTTCTCCGACTCGGTATCGAGGGAAGAGGTGGCTTCATCCAGAATCAGGATGGGAGGGTTCTTTAACAGCGCCCGGGCGATGCTAATACGCTGTTTCTGCCCTCCCGAAAGTTTGTTTCCTCCCTCCCCGATGGAGGTGTCGTAACCTTCCGGTGTGGACATGATAAAATCATGTGCATTGGCAATCTTAGCAGCCCGGATCACTTCCTCCCGGCTGACCTCCATCCCCATGGTGATATTATTATAAAAGGTATCGTTAAAAAGAATGGGTTGCTGGTTTACAATACCCATCAGATTACGCAGATCACTGATTTTAAACTCCTGCACCGGATGGCCGTCCAGCAAAACCGATCCTTTCGTTGGTTCAATAAAGCGGGGCAACAGATCGGCCATTGTGGATTTTCCACCGCCGGATTCACCCACCAGGGCCACCGTGCTTCCTTTGTTAATCTTAAGGTTAATATTTTTCAGCACATAATCGTGTTCATATTTGAAATACACCTCCCGGTATTCGATTGCGTCAGTAAATTCGCTGACGGGGAGGGCCCCGGGATGGTCTTTGATGGGTTCTTTTTCGTTCAGGATTGTATTGATACGGTCGAAAGAAGCCAGACCTTTCTGAATGTTAAAATAAGCCAGTGAGAACGTTTTGGCGGGCGGGATCACCTGTGAAAAGATCACAATGTACGCGATAAATTCCTGGGAAGAGAGGTTGGAGGTGTGATTCAACACCATTCTGCCACCGTAATACATGAGCAACATCATCACGACGGTAGCAAGAAACTCGCTCAGCGGGCTGGACAGATACCGGCGGCGATGTACTTTTTTCATGGTAGAGAAATACCGGGCGTTTACCTGGTCAAATTTTTCGGTAAAATTCTCTTCGGCATTAAAAGCTTTGATGATCCGGAAGCCCGAGAGGGTTTCTTCAATGATGGCCATGATCGATCCCAGCCGTCTTTG
This sequence comes from Bacteroidales bacterium, assembly GCA_024762655.1. Taxonomy (GTDB): domain Bacteria; phylum Bacteroidota; class Bacteroidia; order Bacteroidales; family VadinHA17; genus DRPN01. Next base: position 18,008 of record JANTHB010000017.1, on the reverse strand, counting down.
TCCACCGAAGGATATCCCCCGCAGGTTTCTGGCCACTTTGCCTATGGCCCAGCCGCTGACGGGCAGGAGAACCAGAACGAACAGGGTGAGTTTGTAACTCATCACAAAGAGAGTGACCATGTAGATGATCACCACAATCGGAGAGCGGAAGAGCATCTCCAGCGAGCTGACAATAGAATTTTCTATCTCTTTCACATCGGCGGAGATTCGTGACATCACGTCTCCTTTCCGGGCTTCGGAATAATAGGACAGCGGCAGACGCAACAGCTTCCGGTAGAGTTGTTTTCTCAAATCGGCCTCTATTCCGGCACGTATGGGAGCCATATGCCAGTTGGACAGGAAAGCAAAACCGTTTTTCAGCAAGGCCATGATCACCACCAGGATGGCCACCGCCAGCAGGGCTTCCACCCTGCCATGATCTGTGACCACCTTACTGAGGAAATAATTCACATTATGGATCATCGCACCGGCACTGAGCCGCAAAGGAACCGGCTCGGTCACAACAGGCTGGGTACCGAAAAGTATTCCTAGAAACGGAGCCACCAGGGTATAGGAAAACAGGGCGGCAAAAGCCGATAAAATATTAAAAACCACATTCCAGGCTGCCCGTACCCAATAAGGCTTTATCAGTGATAAAATCTGAAAAAACTGCTTCATCTCAGATGCCGGTATAATTAAACGGGGTGATCTTCTTCATTTCTTCTTTCACCTCCTTGGAAACGTCTAAAGTATCAATAAAAGTATGCAATGCTTCTTTTGTGATCCGTTTATGGGTACGGGTTAGCTCTTTAAGTTTTTCGTAAGGTTTGGGATAGCCTTCCCTGCGCAGGATGGTCTGGATAGCCTCTGCCACCACACTCCAGTTATCCTCCAGGTCGTCCCGGATCTTATCCTCGTTAAGGATCAGTTTATTCAGGCCCCGTTTCAGTGAATGGAGTGCAATCAGGGTATAGGCCACCGGCATACCTACGTTTCTCAACACCGTACTGTCGGTAAGATCCCTTTGCAGACGGGACACCGGAAGCTTTGCCGACATATGCTGATACAGGGCATTGGCCATCCCCAGGTTCCCTTCTGCATTTTCAAAGTCTATCGGATTGACTTTGTGAGGCATGGTGGAAGAGCCCACCTCATCGGCCTTGATCTCCTGGCGGAAGTATTCCATGGAAATATACATCCAAAAATCCCGTGCCAGGTCAAGGAAGATGGTATTGATTCTTTTCAGGTTATCCAATAAGGCTGCCAGGTGGTCATACGGTTCGATCTGGGTTGTTACGCGTGTACGGTGCAGGCCCAGGGTCTGCTCCACAAAATGATTGGCGAAAGCAGTCCAGTCAATCTCAGGGAAAGCCACCACATGCGCATTCAGGTTGCCCGTAGCCCCACCGAATTTGGCAGCCCAGGGAATCTTAACCAGCGAGCCATACTGATCTTCCAGTCGCCGGACAAACACCAGCACTTCTTTCCCCACGCGTGTAGGGGAAGCGGCCTGACCGTGTGTGTGCGCCAGCATGGGAATATCAGCCCAGTCGTCCGCCATATCCGACAACTTTGCCATTAGGGAGATAAGAAAAGGCTCATAAATTTCCTTAAAAGCATCCCGGATCATCATCGGAAAAGCCGTATTGTTGATATCCTGCGAGGTAAGCCCGAAATGTATAAACTCCCCGTAATCCCCCAGTTCCTCCCGGTCAAACTTTTCCTTTAAATAATATTCCACCGATTTTACATCGTGATTGGTTTTTGCCTCTATCTCTTTGACTCTTCGTGCCTCTTCGGGACTGAAAGACGTTACCCATCCCCGCAGAACAGAATATTTTTCTTCCGGAAAAGATGCCAGGGGAGGCAGAGGGATCTTACACAGCGCTATGAAATATTCAATCTCCACTTTCAGCCTGTACCGGATCAGTGCAAACTCGGAAAAATAATTCTCAAGTTCCCTAATTTTATCCCGGTACCTTCCGTCAACAGGAGAGATGGCAAGGATGGAAAAATCTTTCATGATACGTTCTTTCGGTTCTCCGGCAAAAATAGGAAATAATAGTGGAATAATGGAATGATGGAGTAATGGAATAGTGGAATAGTGGCACAATGGGATAATGGAATGATGGAATAACGGAACAATGGAGTAATGGAATAGTGGCACCATAAAACTTTGGGGAGAAGATCAAAAGGTAAAAGGCAAAAGTTAAGAGGATTTAATATCTTTGTAGGAAACTCATTTATCAGATGGATATGAACAGAGAAATAATATTTTCCGGATTGTTAATCCTGCTGGCCTCTTTTTTTGCTGGAGCGACAAATCCTGCAACAGATACGCTTATCAACAGGGATCTGCCCAACCGTAAAACGGCAATCGTCCCGGCGCCGGACACGATCCGCAAAAAAACCGTCATCTATAGTTTCCCGATTCAGAAAGAGATCGCCAAACCGGTATGGAGGATCACCAAAAAAAGCCTGGAAGAAGCCAGGGTTTTGCATGCCGATTATATCCTGATCAGGATGAACACGTACGGGGGGCTGTTGAACGATGCCGACAGCATCCGTACCGCTTTATTAAAATGCACCATTCCCACCATGGTTTACATAGACAACAATGCGGCCTCGGCCGGGGCTTTGATTTCCATTGCCTGCGACAGCATATACATGCATTCTGGCAGTACCATCGGAGCGGCCACCGTGGTCAATCAGACCGGGCAACAGGTGCCGGACAAATACCAGTCTTATATGCGGGGTATGATGAGGGCAACAGCCGAAGCCCACGGAAAAGATACGATCGTTCAAAACGGAGACACACTCATCCGGTGGCACCGGGATCCGCGCATTGCGGAAGCTATGGTTGATCCCCGGGTGATCGTCCCAGGCATCAGTGACTCGGGGAAAGTGCTTACCCTGACCACGGAAGAAGCCATCCGTCTGGGCTACTGTGAAGGGAAAGCTGAAAACATTGAAGAAGTCATGCAGCTGGCAGGCATAAAAGACTACGAAGTCCATGAATTCACCTTAACGCCTGTAGAAAAGATCATTGGTTTCCTGGCCAGTCCGGGGGTATCCGGTTTTCTGATCATGATCATTGTCGGCGGCATCTATTTTGAGCTGCGCACCCCGGGGGTAGGCTTCCCGCTGGCCGCGGCCATCCTGGCAGCCATTCTTTATTTTGCCCCCTTATACCTGGAAGGGCTGGCAGCGCACTGGGAGATCCTTCTTTTCATTATAGGCCTAATCCTCGTCGCGGTGGAAATCTTTGCCATCCCCGGATTCGGGGTGGCCGGTATTTCCGGGATCACACTGATTGTCGCCGGGCTCACGCTCAGCCTTGTAGATAACTTTGTTTTTAAGTTCGACACCGCGCTGGCTATGCGTATGCTGATAAAATCCCTGTTCATCGTGCTTGTCTCTGCGCTCACGGCGATGGTCCTTTCCATTATCCTGACCAAGAAAGCCACAGAATCCCGCAAATTCAAGTTTGCCCTGCACACCACCCTGGACGCCGGCGAGGGATTTGTGGGAGTGGATCAAAAACAGCAGCAACTGCTGACGGGGAAGAAAGGGGTTGCCCACACGGTATTGCGTCCGGCCGGCAAGGTAGAAATAGACGGAGAGATCTACGATGCCATTTCCGAGATCGGATTCATTGATAAAGGAACCCCCGTACAAGTCACCAGACACATCACCGGCCAGATTTATGTGTCGCCGGAAGAAGAAAAATCCTGAATTTTTCACCTGACGCTTGTTAAAACATGACAGATAAAGATATCATTTGCCGGGAATACCGCCGGGAAGACTGGCCGGAGGTGAAGGACCTCTGGCAACGGACCGGCCTGGGAGGACCGGAACGCGGGGACACCCGTGAGGTCGTCGACAGGACGCTGGAGATGGGCGGAAAAATGTTCATCCTGGAAAACCCTCATCCCCAAAAAGTGATAGGAACTTCCTGGGTAACCTTTGACGGCAGACGACTGCATCTGCATCACTTTGCCATCCATCCCGACCATCAGGGGAAAGGTCTCAGCCATATTCTTCTGAAAAAGACTCTTGCCTTTGCCCGGAAAAACGGCAGTCAGATCAAACTGGAAGTACATCGCAACAATATCCGGGGCATCAACCTGTATACCCACCGGGGATTTAAATATTTGGGAGACTATGATGTGTATATTATCCGTAATTATAACCTGTAATTTGTCTGAAAAAAATATCTTTCTTATCTTTAAGGGTTGAACCTCTAACATATATAAACTTTTATTTACTATGTCTACTATAATCACATTCAACGAGTTACGCAGAATAAAGGATAGTCTGCCGGATGGAGCTATGCGCATGATTGCTGAAAGACTGGACCTGAATGTTGAAACGGTACGCAATTATTTCGGCGGCACCAATTACAAAGACGGAGAAAGTATCGGAATACATACGGAACCGGGTCCGGACGGAGGGCTGGTAACTCTGGATGACACCACCATACTGGAAATAGCCAGGGAGATCGCTCATATTTAAGCTGTTCAAATACCATCTGCAAAAAACCTGGTTTTTTTGCAACCCTTATTATGACTATCCGGGAAACCATTGATGCAGCCGAACACAAGTGGCTCGGAGAGGTTTACGGATATTGCCGTCAGTGTTTTTCAACCGCGTATCTGCCGTCACATGATGAGACCCATCATTTGCGTGCCTGGCATTTTGCCCGGGAACTGATTCCCGGGTATCACAAGATCATCCGGCCACTCAGCCGCGACCAGGTTGAGGGCATCCTGCTGGCGGTCATGCTGCACGATACCGGCATGTCAGAGACCATCGATTTCACCCATGGCCATGCCAGCCGGCGGTTGTCGGAAATATTTTTCAGCCGCACCCCTGATCCTCCGGCACTAAGCCGTGCTATCCTGGAAGCCATAGAGAAGCATGACGATAAAGACTATTCTTCCCTGCCCTCTGCGGTATCGGATGAAGGAATAATCCTCTCCCTTCTTTCCCTGGCCGATGACATGGAGGCTTTCGGCTTCACGGGAGTTTTCAGGTACTACGAGATCTATGTCATGCGTGCAATTCCCACCGGCCAACTGGCCGGAAGGGTCCTCCCCAATCTTGATCACAGGTTCCGTAGCATGCAAGCACAACTGGCCTCCTGGCCCGACATTCTCGGTAAACAGAAAAAGAGATACCTGATTACCCGTAACTTTTTTGTGAGTCTGCAGGAGAAAGACCCCGGCGCCCGGGAAGTCATCGAGGTCTTTGAAAAATACATCCGTATCCCCCGGGAAAAACCGGAACGAGTCATCCCGGAGATTCCGAAACAACAAAAAGCCGCCTACGTTTCGGATTTTTTTACAGGCATGCAAAAAGAGTTGCTTTTGTCCGGGGATTTCCGGAATATGCAGAACATAAATAATGGTAAATCTATATGAAAGGCCCCCCTCCCACTATCGGTTGTAAATTGATTGCTAACGATATAGCACGCTCCCCCTCGCGAGGGGGAGGGACCGGGTGGGGGTCATGTTTTAAAAAAAACAGCTAATAAAACGACTTAACACCTCAACACATGAAAAAGTTAACATTTGCTTTTATTCTATGTGTCGCCCTTGTTACTTTATCACCGGCCAACCCACCCGTCCCCTGGGAAGAGAACGAAACACTCACTTACCAGAAGCTGATTGATGCCTACCGGCAACTGTCCCTGTCCTATCCGGAAGCATCGCTCCTTGAAGCGGGAGAGACGGATATCGGCAAGCCTTTGCATCTTTTTATTCTTTCCCGGAATAAGATTTTCGACCCGGTAGAGATCGGGCAAAGCGGCAGGCCGGTAATCTTCATCAACAACGGCATTCATCCCGGAGAGCCTGCCGGCATCGAAGCCAGTCTGCAACTGGCCAATGACATTCTTACGGACAAAGACCACATGGGAAAATATCTGGACAAAGTCATTCTATGTATCATTCCCGTTTATAATGTGGGAGGCATGCTCAACCGCAGCCATTATCACCGGGCCAACCAGGACACGCCCCCTGTGAGCGGTTTTCGCGGTAACGGGAAACACCTTGATCTGAACCGCGATTTCATCAAGGCAGACTCAAAAAATACACGCTCCCTTGAGAAAATCTTCCGTGAAACGAATCCCCTTGTTTTTCTGGACACTCACACCACCGACGGATCCGATCATCAGTACACGATAACCCTGATTCCCACCCTCTACCAGAACATGGAACCGGACATGGGCAAATATTTTCATAACACCATGGTACCCGCTTTGTTTGAAGCCATGAAAAAGACTCCCTATGAGATGATCCCCTATGTTAACAGTATTCACGGGACACCGGACCGGGGGATTTCCGCCTTCAATGACCTGCCCCGATATTCCACAGGATATGCCTCCTTGTTCAATACCTTTGCCTTCATGACCGAGAACCATGTTTACAAATTGTTCCGCGACCAGGTCAGATCCGTATATTTTTTTATGAAAGGGCTGATCGGATTCACCCGGGACCATGCCTCAGAGATGATGACGTTGAAAAGGAACGCCGATCTGTCTGTTTCCCGTCAGAAAAAGTTTGTATTGTCGTGGAAACCGGATACTACCGTAAAACAAATGATCCCGTTCAAAGGATATTTTCTTTCCGAACGTACCGGTAAGGTTACCGGCCTGCCTTATCGCTGGTATGATCATGCCAGACCATTTGTAAAGAAGATTCCTTTTTATGAGTGTTTCAATCCGGTAAAAACCGTTGAAAAACCGGATTATTATATCCTCCCGCAAGCCTGGCAGGAAGCCGTTGAAAGGTTGCGTATCAACGGCATCCGGATGGTTCGCCTGGAGAGAGACACTCTGATTCAGGTTCCCTCCATGTACATCACTTCGATAAAGTATGCACAAAGACCATATAACGGTCACTTCCAGCACCGGGACATCCAATACCGGGAAGAAAAACAGACGGTAAAGTTTTACAGGGGGGATTATGTTATTCCCACAGACCAACCTGGCAACCGCTATATCATCCAGGTGCTGGAGCCCGATGCCCCCGACTCGTATTTTAGCTGGAATTTCTTTGATCCGGTGCTCGACCGCCGGGAATATTTCTCCCCCTCCACCTTCGAGAAAAAAGCACTGGAGGTACTGGAGAAAAACCCCGGCCTGAAAAAGAGTTTTGAAGAAAAGAAAAAATCAGACCCGGCCTTTGCCGGGAGCCGTTATCAGCAGCTGGGTTTTATCTACAACCACTCACCATGGCTGGAAAAAAGCTATATGAGAGTGCCGGTGTTCAAAGTGTTCAAAAATTGATAAAGAAGAAATAAGGAAACCCGGAAGTGAGGTAAAAAGGCTCTTACCGGGCTCTTCCGGGAACGACAGGGGTTATTTCTCCACGGGTGGTGTCTCGCAACAACGATTACATGTAGTATATTGTACAATAATCAATTACACGATTATAGAAAGTAAGACAACTTTCAGACAATATCCCGCATCACTCAAAACCGGGAACCGGGAACTAATAGGTCTTGGTCATATCCTCCGGCACAACGATGATATAATCGGCCAGGCCTTTGTTTTCCGGGTCGAAGGTTTCTGTATCCTTTTGTGAGACCACGGAAATGGTCATTATCTGCAGGGAGGGATCCCGGTGTAACAGATACCAGACGATACCCTGGTGGTGATCGGAGTGGTAGGAGCCGTTATAATGCAGGAAGATCTTTCCTTTTTTCCAGTTTTGGGAGATAAACCAGGCCATGGTAGCATCTTTAACGGCCTGGGCTTTCGGGAAGTTCTCATTTACATGTGCGCCCATCCCTTTCATGGAAAGCATATCTTTGTAACATTTCACTTCGGGATCATAGGGAATGGGCAAAGGATGGATATAGGCTTTGGCTTCATCGCTGAGCTGATTCAGGCCCTCAAAGCCTTCTTTTGCAACAAGGGAAGCATAGCGACGCGGGATATTGTCCGCCACAAATACCAACCCGCTGTCACGGGCAAAATCCACCAGGGGCTTATAATCGGTTTTATAATTCTTCCATAACCTGGCTTCCTCTTCAAATTTTTTCGCCGGGATGATCCCCTGCAAATACTCATTCAGGATCAGCCGGTTGTCCGCCTCGATCATTTCAGCACCCAGGACCAGGTCTTTTCCCCGATTCATATAGAGGCTTTTGGTTACCTCATATTCCAGCCAGTGAGCAATGGGGTTATTGTGTTCTTCTCCGAAAAAAACCATATCCGCATCACGGATATCATCGATCATTTTCTGATATTTCACAGGTTTTCCCTCCGACGTATATAACCGGTAAGCTGTTTTATCCGGTTTGAAGGAAGAAAAAACAAACAAAGAGGATAAGAGCAGAATAAATAATTTGATTTTCATAATTCAAACATTTTTAAAATTTTATTAAATGCAAAGTTAGGTTTTTTTAATGCTCATCCAAACATCAGTGCCTTCCGGGAACGACAGGGGTTTGGCTGATACAAAATAATTCCATATGTTTGCTTTATAAACCTTTTAGACAACCACTACTAAGCAAAACCCTCAATCTGCTATGAAGATCACCCGGACCTTTGACATCCTTGAGTTTCATGAAAAAAAATACAAAAAGGATGATGCCCTGGCCGCCAAAAGCGGAGGGACATGGGCAAAGATCAGCTCGGAAGGATACTCCGAACAGGCCACGCTGGTCAGTTACGCCGTGCTGCATCTCGGACTGAAAAAAGGAGACCGCATTGCCGTAGTCACCAACAACCGTCCAGAATGGAATTTCATAGATATGGGTGCCAGCCAGGCCGGCGTTGTTACGGTACCCGTTTACCCTACCATCAGCGTAGAGGAGTATGATTATATTCTACAAGATGCCGAACCCCGTCTTGTCTTTCTGGCGGACGAGGGGTTGGTAAAAAAGATCAAACCTCTGGTTAAAAAAGTCAAAAGTATACAGGGCCTTTATACCTTCAACGAAATCGAGGGGGAACAAAACTGGAAAGCGTTGCTGGAAATCGGCAGGGCACATGCAGAGGAATTCAGGGACAAGCTGAAAGAGATTAAACAGTCTATCGTGCCGGAGGACTGGCTGACCATGATATACACTTCCGGAACAACGGGCTTCCCCAAGGGGGTTATGTTAAGTCACAACAACCTGATATCCAATGTAAAATCCACAGTCGGGGTTCATCCTTTCGGCATTGAGGCAAAAGCGCTGAGTTTTCTGCCCATCAGCCATATCTATGAAAGGATGCTCAATTATCATTATCAGTATAAAGGGATCAGTATCTATTATGCCCAGAGTATGGGGACCATTATCAATGACATCAAAGAGGTTAAACCGGATCTTTTCACCACGGTACCGCGTTTGCTTGAACGGGTATATGACGGGATCCTGGCCAAAGGAAAAGATTTGAAGGGGGCCAAAAAGCAGATTTTCTTCTGGGCGGTCAATCTTGCGTTGAAATACAAACTGCACAACCAAAACTCCTGGTTTTACAACCTGAAACACGGTATTGCAGATAAGCTGGTCTTCTCGAAGTGGCGTGAAGCGCTGGGAGGAAACACCAAGGTGATTGTTTCGGGAGGAGCCGCTTTGCAACCCCGCATCGCTACGGTTTTCTGGGCAGCCAACATTAAGGTACTGGAAGGGTACGGTCTGACGGAGACCTCTCCTGTCATTGCCGTAAACAACATGATCACCGGCCAGGTAATGATTGGCACCGTCGGTCCGGTGATCGAGGGAGTAGAGGTGAAGATCGCCGATGACGGTGAGATCCTGGTAAAAGGCCCGAATGTCATGATGGGTTACTATAAGAAACCGGAGGTCACCCGGGAGGTCATTGACGAAGAGGGCTGGTTTGCCACGGGAGATATCGGCGTGATGGTGGATAAGATCTACCTGAAGATCACGGATCGTAAAAAGGAAATTTTCAAGTTGTCCAGCGGGAAATATGTGGCTCCCCAGGTGATCGAGAATAAATTCAAGGAATCACTGTTTATTGAACAGATCATGGTTATAGGAGAGAATGAAAAATTTGCCAGCGCCCTGATCTCTCCGAACTTTGAATACCTGCACAGCTGGTGCCACCTCCACGGGATAACGTTCCATGACAACAAAGAGCTGATAAATATCCCACAAGTGGTTGCCCGTTACCAGCGGGAAGTAAACGAGATCAACAAGAACCTGGCATTCCATGAGCAGATCAAGCGTTTCCGGCTGGTATGCGATGAGTGGAGCCCCGCCACCGGCGAGCTCTCTCCTACCCTCAAGCTCAAACGCCGTAACCTGTACAAAAAATACGATCACCTCATCCGGGATATCTACCAATATGGAGAAGAGGAAGATATGAAAGGCTTTGAGCATAAAAGATAAGAACCCATGACCGGTGAGTTACGAATCATGGTTATGTTGTAGTTTCTTTTTCAAGTTTATCTTTTATCAGAGATACGGCAGTGGTTATTGCTTTTTCGAGGCCCTGCGGGTTTTTGCCGCCGGCGGTAGCATAAAACGGCTGGCCGCCACCGCCGCCACGGATCTCTTGTGCTACAACCTGTATGATCTCCCGGGCGTCAAGATCTTTTTTCCGGACAATCTCATCGGCAAGCATTACCGCCAGTATCGGTTTCCCATCAAAGACGGCTCCGGCCACCAGTACCAGTCCGGGCACCTCATTTTTCATGCGGAAAGCCAGGTCCCTCATCATTTTTGAAGAAGGAAGTTCCACAATCCCATGGATCAGACGAATATCTCCCATCGTTTCGCCGGCAGCCAGTAATTTGTCCTTTACCTGAACCAGTCGTTCCCGGTTGCATTCTTCCAGGCCAGCTGCCGCTCGTTTATTCTCTTCCAGCAACTCTTTCACCCGGGCCGGAATATCCTTATTTACTTTCAATAAACTTTTCAGCTCATCCAGCAGCCGGCTTTTTTCATAAACCAGTTCCTCGGCTTTTCTGCCGGTCACCGCTTCAATCCTTCGTATACCTGCGGCTACCGCACTCTCAGAGACGATCAGGAACAAGCCAATCCGGCCGGTGGATTCCACGTGTGTCCCGCCGCACAACTCCACCGATTCTCCGAAACGGATCACCCGTACCTTTTCGCCATATTTTTCTCCAAACAATGACATGGCTCCCATAGCACGTGCTTCCTCCAGAGGGATGTCCCTCAACTCTTTCAGCGGGATATTTTCCCGTATCTTTTCATTGACCAGAGAAGCGACCTTCACCAGCTCGTCCTCCGTCATTTTCCGGAAATGAGAAAAGTCAAAACGGAGATAATCCGGGTGCACCAGTGATCCTTTCTGTTCGACATGTGTCCCCAGAACCTTTCGCAAAGCCCAGTGCAGCAAGTGTGTAGCGGTATGATTATTGGCTGTGGACTGCCTTTTCTCCCGGTCAACCACCGCCGTAAAAACAGCTTCCGGATTTTCCGGCAGTTTGTCGGCAATGTGGATGATCAGCTCATTTTCCCTGATTGTATTCAGGATACGTATCCTCTCTCCGTCATTCTTCAGGAGGCCGGTATCCCCAACCTGGCCCCCGGATTCGGCATAGAAAGGGGTTTTATCAAACACCAGATGATAGTACTCCTTTTTTTTCTGATTGACTTTCCGGTATTTTACGATCCGCACTTCTGTTTCCAGCTGGTCATAACCGACAAACGTCTCTTCGCTATCACGCTGCAGTTCCACCCAGTCGGAGGTATCCTGGACGGCGGCATTACGAGAACGGGTTTTCTGCCTCTGCATCTCCATGTCGAAGCCTGCCTTATCCACCTCCATGTTATTTTCCCTAGCTATCAGGGCTGTCAGGTCGAGGGGAAAGCCAAAAGTATCGTACAATTCAAAAGCAATCTTTCCGTCCAGTTGACGTTTATTTTTCTCCTTACTACGGGATATTACCGATTCAAGTCTGTTTATTCCGGTTTCCAGGGTACGCAGAAAAGCCCGTTCCTCTTCGCGGATCACACGGGTGATCAGCTCCTCCTGTTTCAGTATTTCGGGATAGGCATGGCCCATCACCTGACCCAGCACAGGGACCAGGCGGTAGATAAACGGTTCGTTTAGTTTCAGGTAGGTATAACCATAACGCACTGCCCGCCGCAGGATCCTGCGGATTACATACCCTGCCTTGTTGTTGGAGGGCAACTGACCGTCGGCGATGGAAAAAGCCACGGCCCGAAGGTGATCGGCTACCACATGCATAGCCGCATCCGCCCCTTTGTCCTTGCCATAAGGGGTTCCTGCTACTGCACTTATCTCCCGGATCAGGGGCATAAAAATATCCGTTTCATAATTGGATTTCTTGCCCTGCATGATCATGCAAAGCCGCTCGAACCCCATGCCCGTGTCCACATGATTTACCGGCAAAGGGACAAGTTCTCCGTTCTCCTTGCGGTTATACTGAATAAAAACCAGATTCCATATTTCAATGACTTCGGGATAATCTTTGTTAACCAGTTCTTCCCCCGGCACTTTATTCCTCTCGGCCTCATCCCGGATGTCAATATGAATTTCCGTGCAGGGACCGCACGGACCGGTATCTCCCATTTCCCAGAAGTTATCTTTTTTCGAGCCGTCGAGAATATGACCCTCCGGAAGATTTTCCGCCCAATAATGAGCGGCTTCGTCATCCCGTTGCAGCCCTTCCGCAGCATCGCCGCCAAGGACCGTAGCATATAACCTCCCGGGATCGATACCCATCCTTTCCGTCAAAAACTCCCAGGCCATCTGTATCGCTTCTTTTTTGAAGTAGTCGCCAAAGGACCAGTTTCCCAACATCTCAAACATGGTATGATGATAGGTATCGTGTCCTACCTCCTCCAGATCATTATGTTTTCCGGAAACACGCAAGCATTTCTGGGCATTGGCAACACGGGGATAATCCGGTTTCCTGTTACCCAGGAAAATATCCTTGAATTGGTTCATTCCGGCATTCGTAAACATCAACGTCGGATCATTTTTTACCACCATCGGTGCCGACGGCACGATCTCATGTCCCCTGGAACGAAAATAATCCAAAAACTGTTTTCTAACCTCTGCGCTTGTCATATATTTCTAAATTACAATTATTTCAGGCCAATTATGTAACCTTTTTATTAAAATTATCGTTCAAAAGTTTGTAAAATTAGTTTAATTCTTTAGTTTTGCACTCAAATTTTGTTAAAATATTTGCTGAATGGCCAAAGCAAAATATCGTTTTAATCCGGAGACGCTTCAGTATGACCGGATAGAACACACATTTAAGCAAAAAATCTTTCGGTTTTTTATTTATTTGTTTGCCAGCATGTTGCTGGCGGGGGTTTATTTTGGGATTCTCTCCTATTTCATAGATTCCCCGAAGGAAAAGAAACTGAAGCGGGAAGTATCTGCCATGAGGGCTCAATATGAGATCATGAATAAGCGGCTGGAGCAGGTAAGCACTGTGCTGGCTGATCTGCAACAAAGGGATGACAATCTGTACCGGACCATCTTTGAAGCCGACCCGATTCCATCCTCGGTAAGAAAAGCCGGATACGGGGGTATCAATAAATATTCCGATTTGGAAGGATATGACAACTCGGATATTATTATTGAGACCGCCCGGAAACTGGACATCATAACCAAAGAGGCTTATGTTCAGAGCAAGTCCTATGACGAGCTAATCAAGCTGGCACAAAACAAGGAAAAAATGCTTTCCTGTGTTCCGGCCATCCAGCCTATTTCCAACAAAAACCTGCGTCGTATTTCTGCCGGCTGGGGCTGGAGAATCCATCCTATATACAAAATACGGAAGTTCCATTATGGGATTGACTTCACAGCACCCAAAGGCACACCTATATATGCCACGGGCGACGGAGTGATTAAAAAAGTGGTCCGTTCCCGCAGAGGATATGGGAACGAGATCCTTATCGACCATGGATTCGGATATGTGTCACTCTATGCACACCTGAACGCCTTTAATGTTAAAAAAGGACAACATGTTAAACGGGGCGACGTGATCGGTTATGTTGGAAACACAGGACTGTCCACAGGGCCGCACCTGCATTACGGTGTGATGCTGAGAGGAAAATATGTGAATCCAGTCAACTATTTTTTCAATGACCTTACCGCCGATGAATATGAAAAAATGGTTGAACTGACCAATAATGTCAAGCAATCTCTCGATTGATCCAACCTATGTAAATAAAAATATTTCTCCATCACCACAAACCGTTCACTGCGAACGGTTTTTTTTTGAAAAAGAATGAGCATAAAGAAATTTCTTAAAACGAACGATTCCCGGGGTAACCCGTCCGACTGGTCAGTCGTCCGGGCGGGCCCGTCCGACTGGTCAGTCGTCCGGGCGGGCCTGTCCGGAAAATCCTTTAGATTAAATGTCTTTCTCATATTCTCTCTGCTGTTCCCGGGAACAGGAATCTGCGGTACGGGTCATCCGGTAACCACCACTCCTCATGATTCCGCCGGAATGAATGTTGAAATACTGGACGGGACCTTCCTGGGCAATGACAAACGTAATTTTTACGGGAACAAAGCGCCTGACCATCTTCACGTACTATGGAAACTTTACCTGGGCAAAGGAAAGACCGTGATCTCCAGGAACCTGGGGGAAAGGATCTGGGCCGGGGCCGGGTGGACAGGACAGCCGTTACTTGTCAGGGAAGACGGTCGATTATACGTGATCCAAGGAGCTTATGATCATCACCTGAAAAAGATCGATGCCAGCAACGGAAAGATCGTCTGGCAATACACCTTCGACGATGTAGTTAAAGGGACCGGCACCATCTGGCACAACGCGAAGGCCCGCACCCGCGAAGAAGAATATATCATTTTTCAGGGGAGTCGTCTTGGTACGGAGCATTACCTCGATGCACCCCATATTCCCAGTTTCAGGGCTATCTCTCTGCTTACGGGTAAAGAGCTATGGCGTCTGGACAGCAAATGGACCGACAGCTACAGCCGTGACGTAGACGGCTCAGCCCTAATCCTGCATGACACCTTGTATATTGGCCTGGAAAACTCGTTGTTCACCATCCTTGATCCCGACCCGGCCGTGGCAAGGGTGAAAGACCGCATGCTACAACCCAGGATCCTCAGGGAAATCAGGTTATACCGGCGGGAAGATGTGATCAGGCATAAATACAATGTGGTCACGGAATCTTCTCCCAGCCGTCTGGGCCGCAGGATATTTATCACTTCCGGATCAGGCCATGTCTTCGGTTACAACATGAACACCCACCGGCTGGACTGGGATTTTTATATCGGTTCGGACATGGACGGATCTCCTGTGGTCACCCGCGACAGTTGTATTCTGGTCTCCGTCGAAAGACAGTATATCCCCGGGCCGGGAGGGGTGTTCAAGCTGGATCCGCGTAAACCGCCGTCACAGGCGGTTGTATGGTTTCAGCCCGCCGCCAATGACAGCGTAGGTTCGTGGGAAGGCGGGGTAATCGGTACCGCTGCCGTTAACGACCACTATCTCCCGCAAGGATATCCCCCGCTGGCAGCATTTTCGGGAATAGACGGCTATCTTTACCTGGTACAACACAACAGCCTGCTGCCCGACACAACTCACATAGGTCCCGACTCTGTCCGCAGCTGGCCCCTGCCGCACCTCCTCGTCCGCAAACATATCGGTCCGTCTATCTCCACCCCGCTGATTGTTGGCAATAAACTCATCGCGGCAGGATATAACGGCCTGTACCTCTATCTTATTGAAAACAAACAAAACAATATAAGCCTTAAATTTCTGGATCATTTCAATGCTCCTTTCGAAGCAACCCCCATCGTCTGGAACGGAAGATTGTATCTCGCTTCCAGGAATGGTTTTTTATACTGTTTTGGAAAACAATGAAAAACTTATTGTTATATAAAGTATTTTTTTTAATTTGGTCTTCTATTTTCAATCACTGAAACGTGCCTTACAAAGAAAAAAAAGTCGAACGTTTGTATTACTCCATCGGAGAAGTGGCAGAAATGTTCCATGTAAATACCTCTCTGATCCGTTACTGGGAAAAGGAATTTGATATTATCAAGCCTAAAAAGAACAAGAAAGGGAATAGACTGTTTACGCAAAAAGACATTGATAATTTTCACATTATCTACCATCTTGTCAAGGAAAGAGGCATGACCCTGAGAGGGGCCAAAAAGAAACTTCGTGAAAACAAGGAAGAAACGGTTGAAAACTTTGAGGTCGTAAAAACCTTGCAGGAAATCCGCAGGTTATTGCTGGAGATCCGGGATAATTTATGAAAGAGTGCTGGGAGGGATGATGCAAAAGAAATATAGGAACAACTCAGAGGATACGAAGAAGTAATATTTTCCATAATCATTGCAAGCAATATGATAAAGTTGAAAGATATAGTGACTTATCTGCACGGGATCGCTCCGCTTTCGTATCAGGAATCTTATGATAACTCCGGTTTATTGACCGGGGATGATGAAATGGAAATTAACGGGGCATTGCTGACCATAGATGTCACGGAAGAGGTTGTAGAAGAGGCTATCCGGTTGGGGTTAAACCTTATCATTGCCCACCATCCCGTTATTTTCAAGGGATTAAAGAAACTTACCGGGGGCAATGCCGTAGAGCGTACCGTGATCAAAGCCATCCGGAACAAAATTGCAGTTTTTGCCGGCCACACCAATTTTGACTCGATCGCCGGAGGGGTGAGCTCACGAATGGCCGAAAAACTGGAGCTGGAAAACATCCGTATTTTATCACCCGGAAAGGGAGCATTAAGAAAGCTGGTTGTTTTTGTCCCGGTTGCGTATACAGAAAAAGTCAGGACGGCTGTTTTTGAGGCGGGCGCCGGAACAGCCGGGAATTATGACGAATGTAGTTTCAATGTTACGGGTGAGGGTACTTTCCGGGGGTCTGAGAACACTCATCCTTTTGCAGGGAAACCCGGTGTTTTCCATACGGAAAAGGAAGTGAGGACTGAAACCATTTTCCCCGCTCATTTGCAATCCCGGATAATCCGGGCTATCACAGAGGCTCACCCTTATGAAGAACCGGCCTATGACATTTATTCACTGGAGAATGAATTCCCGGGAGCAGGCCTGGGTGTAACAGCATCCCTTCCTGCACCGATTGGTGAAAAAGCGTTTCTGGACAAACTGAAAAAAGCGTTTAACACCTCGTGTATCCGGCATACCCCTTTGTTAAATAAAGAGGTTCATAAAGTGGCATTGTGCGGAGGTACCGGAAGCTTTCTTCTCGGGGCTGCAATCCGCGCCGGTGCAGATTTTTTTGTCAGTGCCGACTTCAAATATCACGAATTTTTTAATGCGGACGGGAATATCGTCATCGCGGATATCGGGCATTTTGAAAGTGAGCAATTTACAACAGAAATATTTTATGACTTACTTTTGAAAAAATTCCCTAACTTTGCACTTCATTTTTCAAAAGTAAAAACGAATCCTATAAATTACTATTAACAATGGGTACCAAAAGCAAAACAACCGCTGAGCCAAAAGAAATAACGATAGAAGAAAAGCTGAGACTTTTGTATTCTCTCCAGATAACAGACTCAAAGATTGATAAGATCAAGACCCTCCGAGGCGAATTACCCCTGGAAGTCCAGGATCTGGAAGATGAGATTGCAGGTTTGAATACGCGTATTCAAAACTATGAAAAGGAAATCAAAGATCTGGAAGAAAATATTGCCGGTAAAAAAAACGAAATTAAGGATGCGGAGGCCCTGATCAAGAAATACGAGGCTCAGCAGATGAATGTACGTAACAACAGAGAGTTTGATTCTCTTTCCAAGGAAATCGAGTACCAGAAGCTGGAAATTGAATTGTACAAGAAGCATATCAGCGAATTCACCGAAAAGATCAAAGAGAAAAACACTACCATTGAAAAATCCAGAGAACAATTACAGGAGAGGGAAAAAGATCTTGCAGGCAAAAAAGAGGAACTGAATGCCATCATCTCTGATACACAAAAAGAAGAAGAGCTCCTCGCTGAAAAGTCAAAAGAGCTTCAGAAAAAGATAGATCCCCGTTTATTGACCGCCTATAAAAGAATACGAGCCAATGCACGTAACGGCCTGGCTATTGTCACCATACA
>JANTHB010000016.1 GCA_024762655.1 Bacteroidales bacterium | reverse complement strand
TCCGAGCCCCAGGCTTTTGGGATCACCTGATTTCCGTTTTCTGCGATAATATCCCTCACATCATTGGTGTGAAAACCGGCTCCTCCCCGGAGATAAGCCTGCCAACGGGAAGAAAAATTGTAGGTAAGACTGGCTTTGGGACTGACAACCGCTTTTCTGACGGCATCTCTCCGGTAGTCCGGTAGAAGTTTATTGATATATTCGAAATTGAAAAAATCAAACCGGCTTCCGGCATTGAACATCAGATTTCCCCGACTCAGCCTTTCTCCCAGATAAAAATCGGTGTTGACCTCATTGATATCTCCGTAGTTGATTGTGTCGAGGGTGGTATAGCGTTTGCGTACATGCGACAGTTCCTGGTTTCTGACGGCATCATAGCGAAAGTCCCCACCGATCGTGAGATTCCCATTCCAGGAACCCAAATGGTGTTCTTTCCGGTACCTGGTTGAATATCCGTAAATCGTCCGGTTTTCTTTTTGCCGGATCTCGTCTCCGTTCACCGGATCTTTCAGAAAGAAGGTGAAGTTGGAATACAATGTGAAGTTATAATCTGTCACGTAGATCAGGTTTTCGAGTCCGGAACCATCCTGAAGAATACTGTTTAATTTTATCAGCATATTTTTTCTCCCGGTCTCACCGCCTTCCGTATTGTCAATAGCACCGAAACGATCTATCAAACCTTCCTTTACGGCACGGTCGGGCACCTGGCCCGAAGCATCCCAACTGCTACTGAAAGCGGTCAATTCCACCGTTAACATATGATTCGGATCCAGATAATTGGAGTATTTTCCGAATAAGTTATAGCGTTTGAAATGCTGACTGTTATCAAAAGGGCCATCCGTCAGGAAGAATTCACCGGCGACGTAAGCGTTTTGTTTGTGTGCTTTCCCATAGTCTCCCAACAGGTTGAAGAGCGTTACCAGTCTTTGGGTGTGAAACTGTCCCAGCTCAAGTTGTATCCTGTTCTTATCGAGATGGCTGAGGGTATGGAAATCCACATATCCTCCGGTGGCCAGATTGCCATGTGCCAGATCATAAGGCCCTTTGTCAAAGTTCACATTACCGATAATTTCGGGGATCAGAAAGTGAAGATCGGCATATCCCTGCCCATGGGCATGTGACAACATGTTTACCGGAAGACCGTCCACATGAATGGAGATATCCGTACCATGATCCATGTCGAAACCCCGCAGGAAAATCTGTTCGGCCTTACCTCCACCGGCATGCTGGGCAATGAAGAGTCCCGGTACAATACGGAGCACATCCTGTGAGGTGTTTACCGGACGCAAATCCACATCAATCGTTGCCAGAGGCTTTAAGGGATTTGTCCGCAAACGGGTAACGCTCACCTGTCCGATCTTCATGGCTACCGGCTGCAGCTCAATGACAATGTATTCGGAAAGATCCTTGATCGGAACCTCCTGCTTTGTATATCCCACATACGAAACTACGATCGTGGTGATCACGGAGTCGGAACGGAGAATAAAATTACCTGTTTCATCGGTGGTGGTACCGTATTGTGTTCCCTTGATCATCACCGAAGCGCCGGGCAAGGGAGTGCCGCTTCGGGCATCCACCACCTTGCCCCGAACCAGGGTGTGTGCCTGCAGGGTTGCTAAAACAAAGAACAATAATCCGGCAAGAACCATTACTTTTTTCATCACGGATGAGTTTAAGTTACAGATAAAGGTGTTACAAATATAAAAAACGTAATACTATTTATTTAAAAAAAATGAACTATTTGTCAAAATAGCAGGAAGAAATATTTTCCAGCACGGAAATATTATTTTCAGAGAAGTCCGGTAACACTTGCCTGAAGGCGCTTACGGCAGAATCCAGGTTCTTTAGAGCCCGTTCACTGATGCCTTCCATGAAGTTCCATGCAAACCCTCTGATATGAATCAGCCGGGTGTCGGGGTTTTTTCCGTAAATCTTTTGGCAAAGGTCCAGAACAAAAGAAGGGGACACCGCATGCATGGTAAATTCAATGTGGGAGTCGGAAGGAGAGATTTTTGTGATACAATACTCATCAATATCTTCCTGGGAGGCATCGCAAAAGAATACCATGTCATAATCTTTTATGGTATCGGCATCTTCAATATTTAGCTGGTAATTGGAATCAAAGGAGATGCCGGGTAGATTATTTTCCCTGACGAATTTCTCCATTTCTTCGACAAAAGCAATGCCCAGGCCGTCATCCTGACGGCCCGGGTTTCCATATCCATAGAAAAGGATCTTCATTACGTACGGCTTAATTTCTTTTTTTATCGAGGATCTGGTCTTTACTATCCAGCAGGGTAATTTCCAGAGGCATTTTTCCCAGCGCGTGTGTGGCACAACTCAGGCAGGGGTCGTAAGCACGGATGGCCACTTCCACCGCATTCAGCATTCCTTCCGTGATCTTTTCCTGGCCGGTCAGGTAGTCTTTGGCCACTGAGGCAACGGCACGGTTCATGGGTTCATTGTTGTTGGTGGTGGAGACGATCAGATTGGCCATTGTGATCTGGTCCTGTTCGTTGATGCGGTAATGGTGAAACAAGGTGCCTCGCGGTGCTTCCAGGAGTCCGATGCCTTCAAACTGCCTGGAGCCGGTAACCACCAGATCTTCTCCCTGAAGGTCCGGGTCGTGCAGTAACTCCTTCATCATCTCGGCTGCGTGAAGGATCTCTATCAACCTGGCCCAGTGCATATGCATAGACATATTATTGGGTTTGCCATGGGTATAGGCTCTGAACTGTTCAAACTCTTTCTGAGCCAGAGGAGAAGGGATGAAATCTGCCGTATTCATCCGGGCCAGGGGCCCTACGCGGTACCAGCCGTTCTTTTTGCCGTATTTTTTAAGATACGGGAACTTCATATAGGTCCACGACCGCACTTCTTCGCCGATAGAATCCAGATAGTCCCGGTAGTCGACATCGTGCAGGATTACTTTTCCTTCGGCATCCACGGCGCGCAGCACACCGTGATACAAATCAAGGGCGCCGTCTTTTCTCACCAGACTGAGGTGGGAGGAGGGGAAAGCGGCAAAATTGTCAATAAGGTCTTTATTCTTTTTGTGGTAGTCTTTAAAAAAATCCAGCGCTCCGAGTGACCATTCGATCATTTGGTCCACATTTGGAAAAGCTTTTCCATCCAGAAAACGGTTGCGTTCTGCAATGCTGAGGTTCTTATTGATGCCTCCCGGAATGGCGCCTGTACCGTGAATTTTTTTTCCGGCAGTGGCTTCGATGATCTCCTGTCCGAATTTACGCATCATTACACCTTGTACTGCCAGATCTTTGTTTTCCATAGCCACTCCGATGATATTTCTGACGGAGGGATCGGCGTCTATTCCGAAAAGCAGATCCGGGGATACCAGGTGAAAAAAGTGCAATGAATGGGACTGAAATATCTGTCCGTAGTGCATGAGGCGGCGCATTTTTTCTCCGGTAGCTGTGAGTCCTTCCCCGTTGCCGGCGCCGACGAGCATGTCTATGGCCTTGGCAGCAGCCAGGTGGTGGGATACGGGACATATTCCGCACAGACGTTGCACCAGTACCGGTGCTTCCCAGTAAGGGCGTCCCTGGATAAAGCGTTCAAAACCCCTGAACTCAACAATATGTAATCGGCTTTGGACCACATTCATGTTGTCATCCAGATGGATGGTTACCTTTCCGTGTCCTTCCACCCGGGTAACCGGTTCTATCGTGATCTTTTTCGGCATATCTTTTGGTTTTTAATCGTATTTAATGACTTCGTAAGGTAATTTTATCTCCTGTTCTGTGACCAGGGCATAGAGCGTATCCCAAATCAGATCGGCACGGGGCGGGCACCCCGGCAGGAAGTAATCTATTTTGACGACCTCATGACAGGGATAGACTTTATTAAGTAACATGGGTAGCTCTTCGTCGTTGGGCAGAATACCCTCTTCGTTGCTGTCGCTTACCGACGGCCCTTCCAGGTAGGCTTCCCGGATACATTCTTCTATGGGTAGGGTATTCCTCAGGGCCGGCAGACCTCCCATAATCGCACATTCGCCGAAAGATACCAGAATCTTGCAGTGTTTCCTGAATTCTTTCAGAATTTCTACGTTCTCACTGTTGCAGACCCCTCCTTCAATCAACCCGATATCACATTCCTTGGTAAACTTTTTGATATCATCAATGGGAGATTTATTGAATTCTACCAACTGGATAAGGTCTAAGATACGTTCATCTATGTCGAGAAAAGACATATGACAACCGAAACAACCTGCCAGGGAGGTGGTGGCTATAACTTTTCTATTGCTCATGATGTTTTCACTTTTTTAAGTTTTTCGATATCACTGCCGATGGGTTCCTTGTCATATTTCCGTTTTCCGATCGGAATTTCAAATCCGTGTTTGCCACGGTATAGCAATGCACCTACCGGACAGTTTTTGGCTGCTTTTTGTGCCAGTTCGTCGGTCATGTTCATTCCGTACTCCGGATCAATGGTGATCTGTAGCTGATGTCCCCTGTAACGGAAAGCGAAGATATGATGACCTTCTTCATCCAGGATGGTCCTGATACAACGCTTACAAAGGACACAACGGTTATGATCCTTGACCAATTTCGGGTTGCCGGCGTCTATATCCCGTTTTGGGAACTGGTAAGGAAAACGAGGTGCCATCACCTCAAGACGATAACCCAGTGCCTGCAGTTCGCAGGTTCCGCTTTTTTCACACGCCGGACAAAAGTGATTTCCTTCTACAAGCAGCAGCTCCACTACCGCCTTGCGAAAATCTTCTATTTCCTTTGAGATTGTTTCTATTTCCATACCTTCAGCCACAGGGGTTGTACAGGAGGTCATCAGACGACCGTTCACATTGATGGTACATATCCTGCAGGAACCGGCAGGTTTGACGCCTGGCATGTTACAGAGTGTGGGAATGTATATGCCGTTGCGGCGGGCTGCATCTACGATAAACTCTCCCGGTCTGGCCTTGATCTCCTGATCGTCTATGGTTATGGTTACAAATTCTTTCATGATTTACGTTTTTAGATTAAGGGTATCCTTCCCACAGCCTCGCAGGATTCAATCACCGCTTTTTCCAGGTTGAACCCTTCATCGAAGCGTTTTCCTTTTTGTATTTTTTCTTCATACAAAGCCCTGAAGTTCTTCAGACTTGAAACCACCGGGTTAGCAGCGGTTTGTCCCAGTCCGCAGCGATTGATCCTCATCATACCTGCCCATTCCTCCATATCTTCAATATCTTTCCACACACCGTGCCCTTGCAAAATCTTTTCCAATTTTTGTTTGAGAAGCCATGGAATATTGCGGCAGGGAACACAGGAACCGCAGGATTCTTCAATGAAAAACTCCATAAAATTCATTACCACATCTTGGAGGATATCCCGGGTATTGTTGAAAATGATAAAAGATCCTCCCGTTGAAAGGTCGGAGTAACAAATGGTCCGGTCAAACTCGTCAGGACCGATGAGGCTTCCGGAAGGACCGCCTACCTGCACGGCCTGCACATCGTCGGCACCGGCCATATCCAGGATGTCATTCACGGAATACCCCCATTCCATTTCATAGATGCCCGGATAACGGCAATCGCCGGAAATACTCAAAATCTTTGTTCCTCTGGATTCATGCGTCCCCAGATTGCGGTACCATTCGCTGCCGAACTGCATGATCTTGACCGTCGTGCATAATGTTTCCACATTGTTGATCACGGTAGGATAACCGAGATACCCTTTTTCTACCGGAAAGGGTGGTTTGAAACGCGGTTCACCCCGTTTGCCTTCGGCCGATTCGAGCAATGCCGATTCCTCCCCGCATACGTAGGCGCCTGCACCATACTGGATGCGGATATCAAAATCAAATCCTTCTTTCCCGGCAATATTTTTTCCCAGAAGATTTTGTTTGCGCATTTTCTCCAGCACATGCTTCAGGTATTTTTCAAGGTATTTGTACTCGTAACGGATATACAGGATCCCTTCGGTAGCTCCTACTGCATAGCCTGCAAGGGCCATCCCTTCGAACATTAATTCGGAATATTCCGTAAGCAGGACCCGGTCTTTGAAAGTACCTGGTTCTCCTTCATCCGCATTGCAAAAGATGTATTTCTTTTCTCCCTGTGCACGACGACAGAATTCCCATTTTAACCCGGTGGGGAAGCCTGCACCTCCGCGTCCCCGGATCTCGGATAATTTAATTTCCCAGATCACTTCATCGGGTGAGAAATGTTTCAGCTTCTCCCTAAGTACGGTTCCGGGAGTGTAATCGTTTTCCATCACCGGACCCTGACGTTGTACATTGTTCCTTACCTCGGCGCGAATAAGGTCCGAAGCGTTCTTCCCTCCGCCATAACCGGAAGTGCTGAGTTCATCGAGAGGTTTTCCTTTCTTCATATTCCGGACGATCTCACGAACCCGGAAGGGGGTCAGCCGGGTAAATACTTTCCCGTTGATCAGCGCTGCCGGTTCCTGGTCACTCATCCCGATGCAGGCAGTGTCAAACAACCCAATCAGACCGTTTTCCGTCACTTCTCCGAATTTACAACCGGCTTCTTCCTCAAAAGTGCGTGCCACCTTATCTCGTCCCATCATAAAGGCTACCACACTGTTGTTTAAAAAGACCGTGTACTTCCCGGACGGTTCACGACGGAAAAAATGATAAAAACTTACCGTTTGTTCCACATAGGCCTGTGAAGTGTCGGTTCTTTTCGCTATAACCGGGATGGCAGTAGCCGGGATATAACCTGCTTCCGTCTGAATATCAATTAGTATGTCCATCAGACGGGTCTTGTCCCTGTTATAGTTAGCTATAATTTCTTCTACCCGATTACTATCCATAAACTGTATTTTTATAAGTTTATTTTAAAATATTTTTTTATTTTCTGATAAGCTACTTTGTATAAATGTTTAATTTATAATGCGATAGAATAATTATGTTAAATAATTCACAACAAATATAAAATTGATTTTAAATTATGCAAATGATTTTTACCGGCAACGGGTAATTTATATTTGATATAAATTATTGGAAACATTGAGCGGAATAAGAAAATGGCAGTATCCGGGAAAAGGAGCAAGTCCTTTCGGGAAAGGCAGGGTTACTCCATGTAGAATCAGGACATTTATCATGAAGTATATCACAAAAACATGCTATTTTTGTGTCTGTAAATTATGAACCCAAGATATACTCATTCAAAATCCGGAACCGTGAAGCCGGAACCGGCGGCGTACCTGATTCATCTTGAAGGCCTGGTACAAGGAGTCGGGTTCCGCCCGTTTGTATATCGTCTTGCCCGGAAATACGGGATAGCGGGGACTGTGGAAAACAGCAATGACGGCGTATGGATCCATGCTTGTGCCGATAATGGGAGGTTGGAAACATTCCTGCGTGCGATAGAAGAGGAAGCCCCTCCTGCCTCGAGAATCTGGCGTATCAATCGTAAAAAAACCCGGGAGAAGATTCATGAAGGGTTTCATATTGTGGAAAGCCGTGACCGTTCTGCTGCTATCACACAGGTAAGTCCGGATATTGCGGTTTGTGAGGATTGTCTTGCGGATATGAAAGAACAACCCAACCGTCTGGATTATCCCTTTGTTAATTGTACCAACTGTGGCCCCCGTTTTTCTATCATCCGGGATCTTCCCTATGACCGGGATAAAACCACCATGCGTGTTTTTACCATGTGTCCTTCCTGCAGGCGGGAATATGAAGATGTAAATGACAGGCGTTTTCATGCCCAACCGGTAGCCTGTGCCAACTGCGGACCCCATTATGCGTTGTGGAAAGGAGGAAAGAAAACCGGGGATTTGAGTGCTATATTAAGGTCTGTTTCCAGGATCCTGCTTCAGGGTGGTTTGGTTGCCGTAAAAGGAATAGGGGGATATTTTCTGGCCTGCGATGCTACCTGTGAAGGAGCATTGAGCCGTCTCAGAGAGGTAAAAATGCGGGAAGGCAAACCTTTTGCCGTTATGTTCCGTGATTTAAATGCGGTCAGAGAGTTTGCCCGGGTGGATGCGGAAGAAGAAAAACTGCTGGTTTCCTGGCAGCGGCCTATCGTATTGCTACGGAAAAAAGGAAGTCAGGAACTGGCAGCGGGTGTGAGCATGGGGTTTCCCACAATCGGGGCCATGTTGCCGTATATGCCTTTTCATTATCTGTTGTTTGAGAAACTGCCATTGCCGGCACTCGTGCTGACAAGCGGAAACCTGTCGGACGAACCCATCCTCACCGATGACGAGGATGCTTTACAGAAACTGGGGCCGGTCACGGATGCGGTATTGACCTACAACCGTGAGATATACAACCGTGTGGACGACTCGGTGGTGTGTGTTGTAAATCATATTCCCAGAATGATTCGCCGCAGCCGTGGGTATGTTCCGGCGCCTGTGCCACTGTCTTTTCGTGCGGAGGGAATCCTGGCTACCGGAGCCGAACTGGTAAATTGTTTTTGCGTGGGAAAAGATAATCAGGCCATCATGAGCCAACATATCGGAGACCTGAAAAACTATGAAACCTGGAATTTTTATTCCGAAGCCATCGACCGTTTTAAAAGATTGTTCCGGGTTGAACCCGAACTGGTAGCCTGTGATCTGCATCCGGATTATCTCTCGACACAGTATGCGATGGACTCAAAACTGCCGGTCGTTCAGGTGCAGCACCACCATGCACATATCGCTGCGGTTATGGCCGAACATGCCCTGGAAGGAGAGGTCATAGGCGTTTCTTTTGATGGAACAGGACTTGGGGATGACGGTAATATCTGGGGCGGGGAGTTTATGGTTTGTGATTATGCATCCTATAGAAGAATTACGCATCTGTCATATGTCCCCATGCCCGGTGGGGATAAGGCGGCCCTGCAACCCTGGCGTATGGCTCTGGCATACCTTTATATATTATATGGCGAGAAGATGAAGGATTTGAATCTTCCTGTGGTGGAGAAAGCAAAAAAAGAAAAAAAACTGCTACCGGTCATGCAAATGATCCGCCGGAAGATCAATACTCCGCTGACTTCCAGCATGGGTCGTTTATTTGATGCCGTAGCCGCCCTGACCGGGATATGCACCGAGACGGGATTCCATGCCGAAGCTCCCATGCGTCTTGAGGCGGCAGCTTCTTCGGTGGAAAAAGGAAAATATCCATGGGACTATGATGGAACGATCAATGTGTTGCCTATGGTGCGGGCGATTGTACAAGATGTTACCGACGGGGTGTCTCCCGGCATCATTTCTGCAAAGTTTCATCATAGCATTGCTGATATGATCCTAAACATAGCGAAAGAAATAAAAAAGAAGACCGGGATCGACCGGGTGATCTTAACCGGAGGGACCTTTCAAAACCGTATTTTACTGGAAGAGGCTGAAAATTTATTACATGACCAGGGTTTTCGCGTATACCATCCGGAAGAATTTCCGGTGAATGACGGCGGGATCGCCCTGGGACAACTGGCTGTGGCGGCCGCAGGAAGGAAAATGAACCGTTCGTTGTGATTGTTTGTTATCATTGAAAGACGAGGCTTGCCTTATCTTTTACCGAAAGAAAAAAATAACATGAAATATATAGAAGAATTCAGAAACAAAGACATTGTTCAACATCTGGCGGGGGAGATCGGAAAAATATCGAAGCATCCGGTTGCTTTCATGGAGGTATGTGGCGGACATACGCATGCCATCCGCAAATTCGGGATCCCCTCACTGTTGCCTGATCACATCACCTTGTTATCAGGTCCCGGATGCCCGGTATGTGTCTCCAGTACACGATATGTGGACCAGGCCATTGCCTACAGCCGTCTGCCGGATGTGATTGTTGCTACCTTCGGGGATATGATCCGGATACCCGGATCGTCTTCTTCCCTCGACCGGGAGAAAGCGGAGGGCAGGGATATTCGCATCGTTTGGTCTGCCCTGGATGCTGTGAAGATTGCGAAGGAAAATCCGGATAAGAAGGTTATCCTCCTGGCCATAGGCTTTGAAACAACGGCACCGGCTACCGCAATTTCCGTAGTGCATGCCTGCAGGGAAAATGTTGATAATTTTTATTTTTTCAGCGCCCATAAGATAATGCCTCCTGCAATGGAAGCATTGATAGACGAAGGAGTACGCCTCGATGGCTACCTGGCACCGGGTCATGTAAGTACGATAACAGGTTCCGGAATATATCGAAATATCACGGAGAAATACGGAAAAGCCTGCGTGATTGCCGGTTTTGAACCGGTGGATATTCTGCGATCTGTCTTAATGCTGGTGAAACAGGTGGAAGAAAATAATCCCAGGGTGGAGATCCAATATACCCGGGTGGTGAAGCCGGAAGGAAACAAAGAGGCTCTGCGGCTGATGGAAGAGGTCTATGAATTGCGGGATGACTGGTGGAGAGGACTGGGCATGTTGCCGGCCAGCGGGCTGGGCCTGCAAAAAAAATATGCAGCACATGATGCCGAAAAAATGATTGAGGTAGAAGTGGAAAAAACCGTTGAACCGAAAGGTTGTATTTGTGGAGAAGTTCTGAAAGGAGTGAAAAAACCGGTGGAATGCCCTTTGTTCGGCGTCGTATGTACGCCGGAAAATCCGGTCGGAGCCTGCATGGTGTCTCCTGAAGGGGCTTGTCAGGCCTGGTATATGTACAGGAGCAATAAATAGTGAATGGATGTGATAAAGCAATATTGCGATAATGAATTTTACTAAAAGAAAAGTGAATGAAAAAAGACAAGATTCTGTTGGCCCATGGCAGTGGTGGTAAGATGTCCCATCATCTTATCAGGGACGTATTCATGAAATATTTTTCCAACGCTACCCTCGAAGCTGAAACCGATTCGGCCCTTCTTGAAGGCAGGCCTGGCTGGCTGGCTTTTACCACCGATTCGTATGTGGTCAGTCCGCTGTTTTTTGCGGGAGGGGATATCGGGTCGCTGGCCGTATGCGGGACCATCAACGACTTGTCGGTCTCGGGAGCGCAGCCGGTGGCCATCAGTGCTTCTTTTATTCTGGAAGAAGGCCTGCCCCTCGAAGTACTGGAGCGGATTGTCCGTTCGATGGCTGATGCCTCGGTGAAAGCAGGCGTGCCCATTGTTACCGGCGATACCAAAGTAGTAGAACATGGAAAATGTGATCAGGTGTTTATCAATACGGCCGGGGTAGGATGGATAAATCCCGAATTCCGTGATATCAGTTATGGAAACAGAATCAGGCCGGGTGACAAAATCATCCTGAATGGTCCGGTGGGAGATCATGGTGTTGCCATCCTGGCAGCCCGTGAATCCCTGGAAATATCTCCGGATATAAGCACCGACAGTGCTCCGCTGAATGCTTTGATCCATTCGGTGCTGGATGCGGGCATAGAGGTGCATTTTATGCGGGATCCCACACGGGGAGGACTGGCTACGGTGTTGTGCGAGATAGCCGGAAAGAACAATCTGGGACTGGATATACGGGAAAAAGAGCTGCCGGTAAAGGAAACCGTAAAAAATATTTGCGAAGTGTTTGGGTATGATCCTCTGTATCTGGCCAATGAGGGAAAAGTGGTAATGATCGTTCCGGAGAACCAGGCGGAGAAGGCGGTTGCTGTCATGCAGACCCAAGAAGAGGGAAAGGAAGCCTGTATCATTGGGGAAATAACACATAACCACCCGGGGAAGGTGGTTATGCAAACAGAGATCGGAGGAAGCCGTATCGTAGATATGCTTGCCGGGGAACAATTGCCCCGCATCTGCTAGAAAGCGTGGTGACTTTAACGGCTAAAAATTCCCGTATTCGTTATACAGGCGAGTTAAAGCTTCCGAAATATTCTCAAAGGAAAGGAAGTGCTTATTGCATCCTACCCGTGAACAGATATATACCCGTCCGCCTTTTTGCAAGGCCAGAGGAATCATCGGAGCATTGCATTCACTGCAGGTTTTACTCTTGCTGATAAGTTCTTCGTGACAATGCGGACAAAATAAATGTACTATTTCTCCTTCTTTCAGTTCAATTGTGCTTTCATGGGTGTAACAGCCATAGTAGGAGCAAAGCCGAATCTTGCCTTTTTTACCTCCCGATTCAATATCCAGCAGAATACTCGGTTTTTCATGAATCCGGTGATAGGGGTCCATCAATGATTTCTTGCAATGAGGACATTTTACATTAAGCGCAACTTTTTCCATATCTTTATAGTTTATAATTTTCTTAAAAACGAATGATAAAAATCTTTTCCATTATAGTAAAAATAATGTTATTTTCCAAACGAAATATTAAAAAAATTAATAGTTAGTCGATGCATGAATTATCTATTGCAATGAGCATTGTGGAACTGGCTGAGGAATATGCTGCTAAGGAGCATGCCGAAAAAGTGACCGAGTTGGAAATTGAGGTGGGAGATTTTTCCGGTGTGGTAGTGGATGCCCTGGAGTTTGCTATGGAAGAAGCGGTGAAAGGGAGTATTTGTGAAGGGGCTGTCTGGAAGATAATTCCCGTGCACCCGCTGGCCCGTTGTAGTTCATGCGGACACACTTATCAGCCCGAGAGCTTGTTTCAACCGTGCCCTGCATGCAGCGGGTTCGGGGCCGAGATACTCCGGGGCGAAGAATTACGATTACGATCTATTATGGTAGAATAAGAACCGTTAAAAACGTGAAGATAATAACAAAAATGACAAACATCATTGGACCGTTTACAAAGTGCGGGTACTTTTACAGTATAATTAAAAAACGAGGAGGTTATTATGTGTGATACTTGTGGTTGCGGCGAAGGCGGAGAAGCCATTATTCTGAGAAAACCGGGCAGGGAGGGTGCGCATATCCATCTGGACGGAGAGCATGCTCATCATCATGAACATGGACATGATCATGAACACGAACATGAACATAAACACTCGCATGATCATCCTCAGGAGGTTCGTGGAAGAGAAGTTGTTATAGAACAAAATATCCTTTCAAAAAATGATCTCCTGGCAGAACGGAACAGGGGGTATTTCGAAGCGAAAAAAATTGCAGCTTTCAATCTTGTCAGTTCTCCCGGATCCGGGAAGACCAGCTTGTTGGAAAGGACCATCACCGCCATGAAAGGAAAAAAAGGCTTTTATGTGATAGAGGGGGATCAACAGACGATGCATGATGCTGACAGGATCCATGCTACAGGTGTTCCGGTAATTCAGATCAATACAGGGAACGGTTGTCACCTGGATGCACGTATGATCCATGAAGCCGTCAAAGAGCTGGATCCTGGGGAAGGATCCGTCCTGATGATCGAAAACGTGGGGAACCTGGTATGTCCTTCCCTGTTCGACCTGGGGGAAAGAAAACGCATTGTGGTGATGAGTGTGCCCGAAGGAGATGATAAACCGATCAAATATCCCACCATGTTCCAGTCTTCGGATTTATGCATTATCAATAAAACCGACCTTTTGCCCTATGTGGATTTTGATATGGAAAAAGTAAAAAACTATGCCCGCCAGGTAAAACCGGAAATGGAATTTATCGAAGTGTCTGTTCGTACGGGGGAAGGAATGGAGCAATGGTATGAATGGATAGAAAAAAACGGGGATGCTTTAGGATGATTATTTTTGTTTGTCCTTTTCCGTTACATAGACCAAAGCTTCCAGTTCACCGCATACGCTGATATTCTGTACAACCACATCGGGAGGGGTTTTCAGCATAACCGGAGCAAAATTCAGGATTCCTTTGATGCCTGCCTCTATCAGGGTGTTGCAAGCTTCCTGGGCTGCAGCCTCCGGAACGGCGATGATTCCGAGACGTACATTTTCCTTTTTGACCACTGCAGGAATTTCTTTTGAATGAAAAGTAGGGATGCGGCAGGTTTTCTTCAGTTTGGCCGGATCGATGTCAAAACCGGCTACCAGTTGCATATTTCTGTTGGCAAAACCCTTGTATTTGATCAGTGCCTGGCCTATATTGCCCAGGCCCACCATAATGATCTTGTGAATATCTTCCTTATGTAAAAGATCATTGATCTGATCCAGGATATCCTGGATCAGATAACCGGCTTTCTTGTTCCCACGTAAATGAAACTGGGAAAAATCTTTTCTCACCTGTTCGGGGCTCACCCCTATTTCCTGAGCCAGTGTATAAGAGAAGATCTTCTCAAATCCCAGATTCTGGAATTTAAGCAGACACATCCGGTACTGGATGATTCTTTGTATGTTTTTCTTGATCATATTTTTATGTATATATTATGTATATATAATGATTCGAAAATACAAACAAAAATAATCTTTTTGTTTATAAATTAACAATTTAATGTTAATTTCGCACATACTAAATACCTGAAATGGAAAAATTACCTGCAAAAACCGTTGAACGTTTAAGCGAATATCGTCGCACCCTGATCAATTGTAAGGAAAACGGCAAAGAATATATTTACTCGCACGAACTGGCCCAGCTACATCACAAAACGGCAGTACAGGTTCGCCGGGATATTATGTTGATGGGGTTTTCCGGCATTCAGAGGAAAGGATATAAAGTGAAAGAGATGATTGATGCCATCGGGCGAATTCTCGATTGTAAAAACGGACAGAATGTGGGGATTGTCGGGATCGGACATCTGGGGACGGCTATCCTTCAATATTTTACAGGGAAGCGCCCGAAACTGAGAGTTGTGGCTATTTTTGATGTGGATGAAAAAAAAACCGGCAGAGAGATCAATGGGGTCCCATGCTATCATGTTGACACCATCCCGGAGGTAGTTGAGCGGGAAAATATAGACCTGGGTATTATTACCGTCCCTCCTAAATTTGCTAAAGAAACCGCCGAAGGACTTATAAACGCAGGAATACGGGGCATCCTTAATTTCACAACTGTCCCCCTGAATGTGCCAGAAGATGTTTACCTTGAAGAGTATGATATGATCACTTCCCTGGAGAAAGTGGCGTATTTTGCCCGCGGTTAACTACTAAATTCTTCCGTTCATCAAAATCCCATGAATATGGGATGGTTTTCGAATTATTATTCCTGAAAAATAAATTATATTTGTCTTGAATGAAAGGGGGACAATTATCCAATATTTCTTGTACTGAATCTTAATTAAATCTTAAATAAATATGAAAACGCTTTCAAAAACATGCATGATCCTGATGGTTACCCTGCTCCTGGGGGCGACTCTTTCTTCTTGTGAAAAAATCAAATCCCTTGCAGATGTGAAATTTAACAGCGAATTGGGAACGGACCTGAATGTGACGGTCGGTTCGGGAACAGAAAAATCCACACAGATTGCAGGGTATACCTTTTCGGAGTCCGCCGATGTAAACCTGCACGATGATCAAAACATTGACAAATATTTTGATAAACTGAAAGGATTTGAGGTACAGGAGGTAACCGGTACCGTTAAGTCAGTAATCTCTGGTCCTGTAACCATAACCAACGGAAAACTTTCCATTGTTTCAGGCGCCTCTACCGCCACATGGTTGATTAAGAACTTTCAGGTTCAAACCAACGCCACTTTGACGCTGAATAATAATGGGGGGCAATGGGATATTGTTAACGGATTTTTAAATGATAAAAAAGACTTCACCGTTACTGTCGAAGGAACTACTGATAAAGACAATGTTTCATTTACCCTTCATGTATTGGTAAAAGTTAAAGTTACGGCAAATCCCTTATAGTTCTAACGGGAGATAGATTTCCCGGTAGTTGTCCCACCCGTATGTAAAGACCGTCTTCTTTGAAGGCGGTCTTTCTTTTTATGAAACCTTTGGCTGTGACCGGGATGACAGGATCAAAATCATGTTTGGGTTAAAAAAATATTTATATATTTCCTCTGAAAAAATTTATGTGGGTATGATACGTGAATCAAAATTATAAAGATATGGGAGAGAAAATGTTTTTATTGGGAGACGAAGCAGTGGCTCAGGGAGCCATCGACGCCGGAATATCAGGGTGTTACGCATATCCGGGGACTCCCTCTACCGAGATTATGGAGTATGTACAGGCCAGCAAAACAGCACAGGAAGGAGGTATCATCAGGGAGTGGTCAGCCAATGAGAAGACGGCTATGGAGGCGGCGCTGGGGATGTCTTACGGCGGAAAACGGGCGATGGTCTGCATGAAACATGTGGGTCTCAATGTGGCTGCCGATCCGTTTATCAATGCAACCATTACCGGAGTGAACGGCGGATTGCTGGTGGTGGTGGCCGACGACCCTTCTATGCACTCCTCACAGAATGAGCAGGATTCCCGTTACTACGGGAAGTTCGCACAAATACCGGTACTGGAGCCTTCCAGTCAGCAGGAAGCCTATAACATGGTCAGAGTGGGCTTTGAACTATCGGAAAAGTACGGTGTGCCTGTGCTTGTGCGGTTGGTGACACGCATTTCTCATTCCCGTGCAGCGGTCGTGCCCGAAAAACCTGACCGCCGGAAAGAACTTAAACTGCCTCAGAACCTCAAGCAGTTTGTTCTGCTGCCTTCCATTGCCAAAGGACGTTATCGTAAATTGCTGTCGAGCCAGCATGTGTTTGAGGAGGACGCTGCAGAATCTGCATTTAATCAATTAATCTTATCGGAAAATGCAACAAAAGGAGTGGTTGCCTGCGGACTTGCCTATAATTATATGATGGAAAACTTTCCGGAGGGGGATTTTCCTTTTCATATGCTGAAATTATCCCATTATCCGGTCCCCGAGCAATTGATACGGGCTATCTATGAACGTTCTGAAGAGCTTGTGGTACTGGAAGAGGGGTACCCTTTCCTGGAAGATGTGCTGGTGGGCTTACCGGCAAAAGACAAACCTGTTCACGGTCGTTTGGACGGCACCCTGCCCCGCGACGGAGAACTAAACCCGTATCTGGTCGGAAAAGCCCTGGGATTGCCGCTGGAAGAGCCCCGAGGGATTCCTGCAGTGACCGTGCCCCGTCCTCCTACATTCTGTCCGGGATGCGGACATGTTGATGTGTATAAAGCGCTCAATGTGGCGATGGAAGAGTACGGTCCGGGCAGGGTTTTTTCCGATATCGGATGTTATACCCTGGGTGCGTTGCCCCCGTATAATGCCATCAACTCTTGTGTGGATATGGGGGCCAGCGTAACCATGGCTGTAGGAGCCGCCGATGCAGGGCTGGTGCCTTCCGTTGCCGTGATAGGCGATTCAACGTTTACCCATTCGGGAATGACCGGCCTGCTCGATGCCGTGAATAAAAAATCTCCCGTGACCGTCATTATTTCAGACAATGATGCCACCGCCATGACCGGGGGGCAAATTCCTGCAGGCCTGGGAAAAATAGAACAGATATGCCTGGGACTGGGCGTGGAGAAAGAACACGTGCGGACCATCATTCCCCTGAGAAAAAATTACGGGGAAAATGTGGAAGTGATGAAGGAAGAAATAAAATACAAAGGGGTCTCGGTTATCGTTGCCCGCCGGGAATGTGTGCGAATCCTGGCAGACAGGAAGAAGAAGGCAAAAGCGGGAAGTGAGAAATGAGAAGTGAGAAATGAGAAATGAGGAATGAGGAATGAGAAAAAGAGAGGATGGGCGAGGAGAGAAAAGATAGAAAATAATATTCATTGAATAACGAAAAGATGAAAACAGACATTGTGTTAGCCGGCGTGGGGGGACAGGGGATCCTGTCCATAGCCGCCGCCATAGGCCTGGCGGCCGTGAAAGAAAACCTTTATATTAAACAGTCCGAAATACACGGGATGAGCCAGAAAGGCGGAGAAGTATACTCCCACCTGCGCCTTTCCGATAAACCGGTATATTCGGATATGATCCCGTTGGGACAGGGGGATCTGATTTTGTCCGTTGAACCCCTGGAGTCTTTACGCTATCTGCCGTTTTTAAAAAAAGAAGGATGGCTGGTGACCAACAGCAAGGGGTATTTGAATATCCCCGATTATCCTGAAATAGAGACATTGGTGAAAGAAATAGAAAAAATCCCAAATCATCTCCTGGTAGATGCCGACCGGATAGCCAGGGAAGCCGGCTCCCTGAAGGCAGCCAACATGGTCATGCTGGGAGCGGCTGCTCCTTTTATCCAGGTATCTGAAGAAAACCTGGAAGACGCGATTCGCACGTTATTTGCACGAAAAGGGGAGGAGGTGGTGGAGAAAAATGTGAAAGCATTCAGGGCCGGCATGAAAGAGGCCGGGGAAGTCTCATAGACCTCTCCGGAAAGTGAGGGCAGACCTCCCGGAGAATGTTTGAGGAGGTAGCTGCTACCAGGAAATTACGTTTTCGGAAATTTCTTTATTTTTATCCGGTTAATATTAAAATCTAAACTGATGAAATCTGTTTTTACCGGGAAAGATGTTCAACAATTTAAAGAACAAGGGATACCTGTAGAAGAAGTGGAACGGCAGCTTGAACGCTTCAGAAGAGGGTTTCCCTATGCAGATATCCGGAAGCCTGCCACCCCCGGCGACGGAATTCTTACATTATCACAGCAAGAGGGAGACAAGCTGGTAAGGTTATACGAAGAAAAATCACGGGAATACCGTGTGACTAAGTTTGTCCCTGCTTCGGGAGCCGCCTCACGTATGTTCAAGAGTCTTTTCGCGTTTTATGATCTTTGTGTTTCTGCTGCAAAACAGGGTGTATCCCCTTCGTTACCCGGAGAGGTAAAGGTTTTTTTTGACGGCCTGGACCGTTTTGCTTTTTACGGAGCGCTAAAACATGCCCTGGCGGAGAAGGGAAAAGACATCCGGTCACTGAGACAAACAAACCATTACAAGGATATTCTGGAGGCCTTGCTCTTCCCGTCCGGATTGGAATATGGTTCGTTGCCGAAAGGTCTGATTTTGTTTCATCGTTATCCCGGCCACAACCGGACCGCTTTTGAAGAACATTTGGCCGAAGGGGCGATGCATGTGGAAGACGAACAACATAATTCATATGCCCATTTTACGGTTTCGCCGGAGCATATGGAGAAGTTCAGGAAAAAGATGGAGGAGGTCCATGCCTATTTTGAGGGGAAGTTTGGGGTCCGTTACAAGATCTCTTATTCGGTGCAAAAACCTTCCACGGACACCATTGCCGTTACGCCGGAAAATCATCCGTTTCGTCTGCCCGATGGAAAAATCCTCTTCCGGCCGGGAGGACATGGTGCTTTGATAGAGAACCTGAATGACAGGGGGGAGGATATTATTTTTATCAAGAATATTGACAATGTTGTTCCCGACCGTCTCAAAGGAGATACGGTCCGTTACAAAAAAATATTGGGTGGTTTGCTGATCAGACTGCTGAGAAAGATTTACAGGTGGCTCAATAAAATGGACGGGAAAGCGCTGGATGAACAGGAAATGAATGAGCTGATTGCTTTTGTCGTCCGGGAACTGCAGACGGAGCTTCCCGGTGATTTCTCCGCGTTGTCGCCCTCCGGGAAACAAAAGGCGGTATATGAAATACTGCACCGGCCGGTCAGGGTTTGCGGGATGGTGAAAAATGAAGGGGAACCGGGCGGAGGTCCTTTTTGGGTGGCAGGAAAAGACGGGAGGCTGTCTTTGCAGATCGTTGAGAGTTCACAGATCAACAGGGACGATCCGCAAAAAAACGAAATCCTGAATCACTCCACTCATTTTAATCCTGTCGATCTGGTGTGCGCGGTAAAGGACCATCAGGGCAGGAAATATGACCTTAAAGCATTCGTAGATCCGGAGACCTACTTTATTTCTTCCAAGTCCTTTGACGGAAAAGAATTGAAAGCTCTCGAGCTTCCGGGCCTGTGGAACGGCGCCATGGCTGACTGGATCACCCTTTTTGTAGAAGTGCCCGCATCAACCTTTCATCCGGTAAAAACAGTAAATGACCTGCTGCGCCCGGAACATCTGAATGAATAAACAGGGATCTTTCCCTAAAGCCATTTTTTCCGTTTGAAAAACCACAGGGTGCCGAAAGAAGCCGCGACCATGGCGAGAAGAGCCAACGGATAACTGTAAGGCCATGACAACTCCGGCATATGCTTGAAGTTCATCCCGTAAATGCTGGCGATGAGGGTAGGTGGCATGAAGATGACCGTAACCACCGTGAAGATTTTGATGACTTTGTTCTGTTCAAAATCCACCAGACCCAGAAACGTGTTCTGCAGAAATTCCAGCCTTTCAAAACTGAATTGTGTGTGGTCAAGCAGGGAGCCGATGTCTTTCAGCATGATCCGGATGAACTCATAACTCTCTTCCGGGAAAAAATCACTCTTCAGCATGGCGGAAAATATGCGTTGCTTGTCTACAATATTTTCATGGATCATCATTGTGGTCTCCTGCAAGGCTCCAATGCCGAGGAGTACTTCTTCATCCAGATCCTGAGCTATATTGACTTCCTTGCTTAACCGGGAAATGTCCCGGGTGATGGCTTCCAGATAGTCCGCATCAAGATCAATACGGGAGTCGAACAAGGCCAGGATGATCTGGTAGGCGCTGGTGATAAATTTATTACGGTTCTTGATCCTGCGGATCGTATCTCCGAAGGTCTGCAGCTTGACGTTCCGGAAAGAAATAAGCACATTGTTTTTCAGGATCAGTGATACCGGATAAGCATTGTACGTTCCATCTTCCCGGACCATGAAATTAGAGTTGATGATAATCTGACTCTCTGTCTCCGAGAATTTGGAACTACTCTCGATCTCTTCGATTTCTTCCTGACTCTGTAATTTTATGTTGAATAACTCTTCGGCAAAGTTTCTTTCTTTCGTTGTGGGTTGCAGCAAATCCAGCCAGATCAGATCTTCTATCTGAAAACCTGCCTGTATTTCTTCAAAGCCCTTTATATATCCTCTTGACCTAAAGAATGCAAAAACCATAACCCATCTCCTTTGCTGACAAAAGTAAAATAATTTTTAAATATTGACAGAAGGGGAACGAAAAATATGGTTTTACTGGGGTTGATATGAAAATTAGTGGGTTGCACCAACGAAATTAGCATCCATCGGCTGCGAAATTATTGTAAATTAAGTAGTAATTAGGTTCCGAACGTAGTGAGGAACTGATTTCGCGACCGTAGGGAGCTAACTACCGTGAGCGCAGCGAACAAATCCCGAAACTCTAACGAAATGCTCGCTTACTGCATTTTGAGAGTTGCGGCATGACCATCTTCATTAAATCACAAACCTCCAAATCAGCTTTGCCTGTACGGTCGTGGTATTTACCTTGAACTCATGGTTGAGAGTGTCATAATATTGATTAACCACAAAGTAAAAATTAGTGCCCGGTTTCGGGATCCAGTTAACCCGGAAATTTAGAAGGACCTCTTTGTCTTCATTGTTCCACTGACCGAACATCGAACCGAAGAAGTTTGGGTTTACGGCAAAATTTACCCTCCCGCCTACCTCATGAACCCTGAAAGATCCTTCTGAAAAGGTTATGTCATTCAGGGAATAATCACCGCTGATTCGGAAATGCTGGTTGGGCTGCCAGGTAAGTTCTCCCTGCCATTCGGTCCTTCTACCGTTGTAAAAACCGCCCCAATTGACAAACATAGCACCATATAATGCACGGCCGTCAAAAGTTTCAACCTGTACCTCCCAGTCGGAAAACCAGTATTCTCCTTTGGGAATGATGATCCCCGGGTGAATATGAAAGTCTTCGGTAAGATTTTCTGCCCGCCGCTGGAAATTGAGCTCGAAAAATTCTCCGCTTTTTGTAATAAATCCCAACGGTCTGAATTCAGTAAAGAGAGACTGGATATCTTTGTTCTTGTCATCAAAATAATAATTGAAATCAAAGGGTTTGAAAACCAGTTGCTGTATCCATGGCAGCCATTTGGGGCGGGGTTTGATATGCATATCTGCCGTAATCATTTGGTAGTTTCTTCTCCGCAAAAAGCCGGTCTCCGGGTTGAAGCGTGCTCCGGCACGGTACCAGGATGCGGAAAAATCCAGTTTGTCATTCGGATATTCCAAAAAAACACGGTGGGCCATGCCTGTTTTGTGAATACTATCCGAAGTATAACTCTGGGAAATGGCGCCGCCAAATATAAGATTCTTATCCCCATGGAAATGGGAGTCAGAATAATAGACATCCGCACCATATACCATGTTGTCCCGACGGTTTTCTGCTCTGTTAACACCGATAACCCCTACGGTGACTTTTGAGCCAATGTCCTGTTTCCAACGTAACACAGAAAAATTGGTAGGTGGAATCGTGTCTTTTCCGGCAGTTTGTATGCTCATACCTCCCAGGGTTGTGTTCCCGGCTTTTCCCATCAGCCGGGCCCCGGCGATAATGGGGATCACACTGCGATCGGGGGCCAGTCCGATACGCCGAGAATAAAATGGCCGGATGCTATATCCCAGGCCAAAATCGAAGTAATTTTTTCCCTCCAGAAAAAACTCTCTTTTCTCCGGATAATAGAGGGAAAAACGTGTCAGATTGACTTGCATACGGTCCGACTCCACCTGGGCAAAATCCGTGTTGAAAGTCAGGTTGAGTTTCATGGTGGGAGTGATAAGATAATTAATATCCCCTCCGGCATTGATCTTGTTCTGGGTTTCGTTGTTCCAGGATTTGCCGGCTATGGTGTAAGGTTTTATTTCTACCAGCGAGGTTTTGGAAACACCGGTAATCCCTACCAACGTGCCTGCCCTGGACACTTGTGTCATATCTCCGTCACGTGACCAGCCTTGCCAGGCATCCTGTTCCCGCTTGCGAAGGATATTTCTTTCGAAATTTATGCCCCATGACTGTTGTGAGTTCATCCTGAAACGTAGAGTGGAAAAAGGAATCTCAAACTCGGCAAACCAACCCTGTGGGGTGCGCCTGGTCTTTACATCCCAGACACCGTCCCAGCTAACATTGATTTTTCGTCCGTTGTCTATGATCATACCGTCCAGTCGCGCACCGTAAGGATTGGTGATGAAGAAATATCCGTTTCTTTTATCCCCGTAAGTGTCAATGGTCAGTGCAAAATTATCATCTGTACCTGGGTCAAAATCCCGTTTTAACTGCATGGCTTTGATCTTATCCGGTTTATCATCATAACACCACACCCCGACATATAATGTTTTTTTGTCGTAGAGGATTTTTACAACCGTTTTTTCGCTAGCAGGTTGCCCTTCATGAAGTTCCCTCTGTGTAAAGTTGGAAATACCTTGTGCCTGATCCCATGCTTTCTCATCCGGGTTTCCGTTGAGCGTAATCTTCTCTTCTATGGGAAATGCCCGGATCGTGTCGGGATATGATATCTGTGAATAAATTTCAGATCCTGAAATAATGAACAATAATGCTCCGAAGCTAAATAAACGAACACGCCGCATGGTCAGAACATGAAATTTTACTTTATGAAATGTAATACTTTACTCCCTTTCTTTTGAGGGACTCCGTAAGCTGCGCCGCGATAGAGATATGCGGGAAGAGGTGGAAATAGGGTAGATCTTCGGACCGGTTCAGGGTCACGGCTATTGGGCCACCACATGAAAATTATCAAAAGAGGTTTTTCCATCGGCTTTTACCCACAGGCCGACTCCTCCGGCATCTTTAAAGGTATCGTCTTTAACCTCCAGCAACTTTTTGCCATTGAGATAACCTTTGATGATATCTCCATTCATGGTGATCTTCAACTCAAACCACTGGTGGGCCGGAATGGCAATTCTGGCGCTGGCAAGCATGGTGCGTGCCCCTTCCTTTACATAATAAATGCGGAAATTGTTCTCCAGGGGATTGTACCGTGCGATGAAATAGTTGCTTTTATCTTTGGCCCGCCAGATCACCCCGCCTCCCTGGTCCTCCATGCCTTTGTTGGCTTTTACCATCACACTGATCTCTCCGTTCAGAAAAGAAAACTGCGGAGCCCGGCACAGGTTGAATGTAGAGCCTGAAGTATGATTGGTTTTTGTCAGGGATAAAACTTTTCGCCCGGAGGGAGCGGTCTTGTCTTCTGTAACCTGCCAGGTGGCCAGCGGCCCACGCTGGTTGGTGGCCTCCACTTTCCAGCCCGTGGGAATCTTACCCACAGGCACCGACTCAAAATTCATGTTCAGTTCTTTCGTGTTTTGCTGCTTGGCAGCATCCGGGAACTTCATACCCGTCAGGGCAAAAATCATAAGAGCTGCAATCAAACCGGATAAATACATTTTTGTATTCATGATTATGAAATTTTAAAGGTTATGTAATTGGCATGTGAATAATAAATGTGTTTCCCCTTAGATTTCCGGTAGTGAGGGTTATCTTTCCTCCCTGCACTTCCACGGCCCATTTTGCTATGGATAACCCCAGACCGGTGCCCCCGGATTTCCGGGACCGACTTTTATCCAACCGGTAGAAACGCTCAAAGATCTTTTTTTGCAGTTCGTCGGGAACAGGATCTCCCTGGTCGGTAACACGGATCAGAACCTCCGTTCCCGTCTTGTTTAATTCTACTGTAATACAGGTGTTTTCAGGCGAATATTTAATGGCATTATCCAACAGGTTCAACAAAGCCTGACGAAACAAAGTCTTATCCGTGGAAAGAATTGGAGATAGCCCTTTTTTAAATAATATGGTTTGCTTCTTTTCTTCAGCCAGCGGTTGAATAAGCTCAATGGTTTGTGCGGTTAATTCCGTCAGATCGGCATTTTCCCTGTTGAGTATGAACTTGTCCGAGTCGGCCCGGGAAAGGAGCAACAAACTATTGACCAGGTTGGTCAGACGGTTGTTTTCTTCCAGGATACTGCCGATAATTTCGCGATAGGTTTCAGCCTCCTGGGGTTTCTGCAATGCCACTTCTCCCGTGCTGCGGATGGCCGTTAAGGGGGTCCGCAGCTCGTGGGCTGCATCATAGGTGAATTGTTTCAGTCGCTCAAAAGACTCGTTTATACGCTCCAATAGATCATTGAAAGTGACGGCCAGCCGGCCCAGCTCATCCGAAGGATTATCTACAGGAAGTCGTTCCGTAAGATTATTGGCTCCGATTTGTCGGGCGGTTTCCGTCATTTTGTGTACGGGTGATAAAAGCCTGCCGGCAAGCCAGTAACCCCCGAAAGCGGAAATGATCAGGGCCAGAGGCAGCGCCACCCCTAACAGCAGCAGATAACCATTGATTTCTTTGAATAGAGGTCCTTCGGGCCGGAACAAACGCAGGATGAAGGTATGCCCGTCAATATTGGTTTTGGCGATCAGTGAACGTAACCGGAGGTGACTTTTGGTGGTCAGGGAAGTAAAGGTCATTTTCATGAGCATATTCTCTGTTGGGGTCCATTCCGGTAGGTCTTGACCTGTAAAAGGACGACTGTTATACAAGAGCTTTCCGGAAGGTGTCCGGATCTCTACCCATCTTTCCTGCAAAAAAGAATCATCATCCTCGTCCATGCCGATCGTGTTGTCAGGCCTGATCTCTATCATCTCTTCAATGACCTCGTAATCCTTCTCAAGTTGTCTGTCCAGATTGTTCCGCAGATTCAGGTAAGTCAGCAATATCGTGATGCCGGCATACAGCAACAATATGATAAAAAGCGTGATGGAGTACCATAACGTAAGTCTGAACCGTACATTTGTCCTGCGCAGGTTCATGGTTGCTTTTCCTTTTCGGAGAGAATAAATCCGACACCTCTGACAGTGTGTAATAATCTTGGTTCGAAAGGTTCGTCAATTTTGCGCCTCAATCGGGTGATGTGAACATCGATAAGATTATCCATCGGGGTAACCCGGTTGGTCACTTCCCAAACCTGACGGGCCAGCATCTCCCGTGAAACGATCTGTTCTTTATTCTCCATCAGATATCGCAGGAGATCATACTCCCTGTTGGTAAGCAGTATGGGAGTGTCTGCCCGTTGTACCGTATGATGAACGAGGTCCATTTCCAGATCCGCAATGCTGAGCCGGGTCTCCGTGTTATGATTGCCCCGGCGTAACAACACACGAATACGTGCCAGCAACTCCGGAAAAGCGAACGGTTTGCCCAGGTAATCGTCAGCACCCATGTCCAACCCGGCAACCTTGTCGTCGGTACTGTCTCTCGCCGACAGAATCAATACCGGAAGTTTCATCCCTTTGTCCCGGAGTGTCTGCAAAATATCATACCCGCTGTGCCCGGGAAGCATAAGATCAAGCAGTAGCAGATCATACGTCTTTGTATTCAGCAGATAGAACCCTTCTTCCCCGTTCTCTGCCGTATCTGTTTCATAACCGTTCCGCACAAGACCTTCCAGCAAAGCCTCCGCTACCTTCTTTTCATCTTCTATAATAAGAATACGGAACATCCCCCGTGATTTTAGGGTAAAATAAAACAATTTATTGGATTTTTGCAGCTTAAAGTTTGCTTAAAATTTATTAAGATAAAAAAGCTCATC
This sequence comes from Bacteroidales bacterium, assembly GCA_024762655.1. Taxonomy (GTDB): domain Bacteria; phylum Bacteroidota; class Bacteroidia; order Bacteroidales; family VadinHA17; genus DRPN01. The sequence continues at coordinate 24,168 of JANTHB010000016.1, read as the reverse complement.
GGATAGGTCCTGTCTATTCCGGACCCCCCCGAGCCATAGACTCTGGTCCCTGGCCTTTCTATATTTGTTGACAAAGCGGATTTTTCTGCAGAAAAATTTATATTTGTCTTTTACAATTCAGAATAAGATGAAGATAGGAGTCACCGGTGCTTCCGGACACGTAGGAAACAACCTGGTAAGAAGGCTGCTGAGGGAGGGGCATCGGGTGAGGATATTTGTCCGCAAAGACCCCGGCATATTTCATGATTTGTCCCCCGACATTTTTTACGGGGATATGACGGATTCCGCTGCCGTATCGGAATTTACCACCGGGCTGAGCGTGGTTTACCATCTGGCGGCAAAGATATTTATTGATGGCAGGAAAAGCCGGGAATACTTCAGACAGAATGTGGAGGGCACGCGGATTCTCCTGGATGCTGCCAGGCAGGCCGGTGTCGGACGTTTTATATATTTCAGCTCCATCCATGCCTTTGATCCCAGGCCCCTCGATCAACCTTTGGATGAATCCCGTCCGCTGGTGTTGCAGGACCATTATCTGTACAACCGCTCAAAGGCAGTGAGTCAGCAGATGGTACTGGAAGCTTTTGGAAAAGGCCTGAATGGGGTAGTGCTGAATCCTACCGCTATCCTGGGGCCACACGATCATAAACCCTCTTTGTTGGGACAGGCTGTGATCAGAATGGCCAAAGGAAACTTGCCGGGACTTATTCCCGGAGGATATGACTGGGTGGATGTCAGGGATGTGACCGAAGCAGCTGTCAAAGCCCTGAATTCCGGAAAAACAGGAGAAGCTTATCTTCTTTCCGGCCACTGGCATTCGCTAAAAGATCTGTATGAAATCGTGCGGAAAGAGCTGAATCTAAAGAAAAAACTACCTGTTTTCCCTGCGTGGCTGGCACGTGCAGGCGCTCCTTTCCTGGGACTGTGGTCTTTTTTATCCGGACAGGAGCCCCTCTACACACAGGGATCCATAACTTTCCTGAAACACAGCAACCGTTACATTTCACATGACAAGGCAACACGCGATCTGGACTATCATCCCAGGCCTTTCGAAGTGACGGTAAAAGAAACACTGGCATGGTTCAAAGAAATGAAAATGATATAAAATCGTGAGTATGTTGCCTGTTTATCCCCATTGGTTTAAGCTCTTTCTCTATATATGGCTGAGTCTGGCCGGAGTGATTTTTATCCTGTTGGTGGTACTGAAGATTGAAGTCCCCTATGGCCGTTATACACGCACCGGATGGGGCGCCTTTATCAGGAACCGGGCCGGATGGGTATTGATGGAGTTCCCTTCCCTGGCAGTCTTTGCCGCCCTTTTTCTGGCAGGAGACCGTACCCATGACGCCGTAACCTGGTTCTTTTTTGCCATATGGGTGTTTCATTATATCAACCGCTCCCTGATCTATCCTTTCCGTATCCGTACTTTCAGTAAAAAAATGCCTCTCTCCGTCATGTTTATGGGGATCTTTTTTAACCTTATTAATGCCTCGGCCAACGGGTATTACCTGGGGTTTCTGAAACCGGTCTATCCGGATGGCTGGTGGACAGACCTTCGTTTTATCCTGGGGGTGATGATCTATCTCATGGGCGTGGTGATCAACTGGTGGGCCGACGGTAAGCTGATACATCTGAGGAAAAACAATGACAAGGAATATAAAATTCCTTACGGAGGACTGTTCAGGTATGTCAGTTGTCCGAATTATCTCGGCGAGATCATGGAATGGAGTGGTTTTGCCCTGATGGCCTGGAACCTGCCGGCACTTGCCTTTGCCGTCTGGACTTTTGCTAACCTGGCCCCCCGGGCGATGAATCACCAGGCCTGGTATCAACGCACTTTTCCGGATTATCCTAAAGAGAGAAAGGCCCTGATCCCTTTTATACTTTAAAATGCTGTTTTTTTACCTGGAGAAAAATTCCAAAATCCGATGAAGAAAATTTATGTTTTAATCCTCTTGTGTTTGTTGGGTAGCGGGAATGCTTTTCCACAGTATCAGGAACTCTCCAAGACCGGCTGGACCGTAGCTGTGGATAATGAAGAAACCGTACAGGCAGATAACAAAGGCGTGTATGCTATCGATGAAGACATAAATACCATCTGGCATACGGACTGGGATGACAGTGCCTATCCATTGCCCCACTGGATTGTTGTGGATTTTGGGAAAAAAACGGACCTGAGTGGATTTACCTATACCCCCCGACCGGGAGGCGGAAACGGTACGATTAAAACGTATGCCTTCTTTGTTTCGACGGACAGCATTGTCTGGGATTCCGTGGCAGGAGGATCCTGGGCTGATCCGTGGGATCAAAAGAGGGTTGTGACCTTCGAAGTGCATGAAGGCATTCGTTATATGAAGCTGGTGGCGAAGGATGAGGCGAATGGCCGTGGCTGGACCTCCTGTGCCGAATTCGGAGCTATTGCCGTAGGCGTGGATTTTGTTTCCGGACAAACACTGCTTCAACCTGGCGATTCGGTACAGTTTACCGACCTGTCGGGAAATACTCCGGTGGCCTGGCACTGGTATTTTGAGGGGGGGACCCCGGATACTTCAACACAACAGAACCCGTGGGTTAAATACAATACCCCCGGCGCATATGATGTGCGTCTGGAGGTCCGCACTGCGTCCGGCAAACAGGACACCCTGATAAAAAAAGAATATATCCGCGTCATGTCTCCTTTAATATCCCGGACGGGCTGGAAACTATTGTATGTGGACAGTGAGGAACCCGAGGGGGAAGCATATCCCAATGGTTTGGCCATCTCCGCTTTTGACGGCGATCCTTCAACCTACTGGCATACCAAATGGGTAGGAGGCGCGGATCCTTATCCTCACACCATCGTGATTGACCTGGGAGGAAAATTCAGCTTGGACGGCTTTGGTTATACACCACGTCCCGGCGGTGGAAACGGAACCGTAAAAGATTATGAATTTTATATATTGAATGAAGTGGCCGACTGGACAAACCCCGCCACCTGGGGCACACCGGTAGTTTCCGGAACCTGGTCGGCTCCCTGGGAGATCACAAAAACCACCTTCTTTCAACATCCCGCCCTGGGTAGATATATTGTCTTCCATGCATTATCTGAGAAAAATGGGAACCCCTGGGCTTCCTGCGGCGAACTGGCCGTGATGGGCGCCGACCTGGCAACCCGTTTCGATGCCGACAGGACTGAGATTTTCGCGACCCAGAAAGTACAGTTCGAAGATAAGTCCGTAGGAAAAAACGGATGGGAATGGACCTTCGAAGGAGGGACCCCCGCTACCTCTACCGGACAAAATCCCCTGGTACTTTATACTGCACCCGGCACATACACCGTCACACTGATTACACATTCCGATAATGTGGGAACGGACACGCTGGTGAAGGAAGACTTTATCGTGGTGGATCCACGACCTGAAGAGAGAGCGCTGCCAAAGGATAACTGGTCCCTGCTGGATTACGATAGTGAAGAAAAAACAGGAGAACCGACTCCCAACGGCTTTGCCGTGGCTGCAATAGATGGGAATCCGGATACATACTGGCATACCGATTGGACCACCGACAATAAACCCTATCCGCATTTTCTGGTGATCGATCTTGGAGAAACGACGGATATTTCCGGATTCGTCTATACCCCGCGACCGGGGGGAGGAAAAGGGACCGTTGATTCCTGTATGTTTCTGGTGAGCAACGACGGAAAGGACTTTATCCAGGTGGCTGCCTGCAACTGGAGCGGAGCGGGAGACTGGGACCAACCCCGAAGAATTATTCTCGATAATCCCGTAACGGGTAGATATGTCCGGTTTGTGGCGCTCTCCGAAAAGAAAGACCGCCCCTGGGCAAGCTGTGCGGAGATAGATGTCCTGACCCCCATCACAGGAACCTACTTTGAGGCGGACCCTTTGTTTGTCGAATCCGGAAGGAAGGTGTATTTCCTGGATCTTACCGCCGGAGCTCCCGGCTCCCGGGAATGGTTTTTCGAAGGGATATCCCCTCCGGTAAGCACCGAGCAAAGTCCCGTGGTAACCTATACGGTCCCTTATGATAATCTGGGAAGAGCCTTCGATGTAATGTTGATAGCAGGACAGGATACTTTCATACGGGAAAATTACATAACGGTGAATTATAACATTCCGGAGATTAATCCGGGAGCCTGGATAGACACTTTTGAGATTGGTAAGACTTTGGCTTCCTGGAGTGGGAGCGAAGGAGGGTATGTGGATCATACCCAATATCCCGTTACCCTGATCCGGGGCCGGAGCTATGAAGTGCGCCTCGGACACAACAGCCCCTGGCCGGGTTATCTTCGCAGCAGAGGACTTTTCGTCGACTGGAACAGAAACTTTCATTTTGACGAACCCGGAGAAACGGTTTTTGAAAAACAGGATGAAATTGTGGAGCAAAGTACGGTGGACATCTTTACCCTGCAGGTTCCCGCGAATGCCGTACCGGGACGCACCCGTTTGCGTGTGATGGCAACGGTTTACGGGGATCCCGGACCGTATAACATGATTCCTTACGGGGAGATGGAAGATTACACGGTCAATATTGTGGATGATACGTCCGCAGTGGCTCCTGCGGCAGCTTTTATGACAGACACAAATGTCGTTTGTGCCGGCGGGACGGTTCATTTCCTGGATACTTCGGAAAACCTGCCCACGCAATGGACCTGGTTTTTTGAAGGAGGGGATCCGGATTCCAGTCATTTTGCAACGCCTGCCGTTACCTATCCTGCTCCCGGTTTTTATTCCGTGACCTTGATCTCATCCAATGATCACGGCAGTGATACGGTCAAAGCAACGAATTATATTGAGGTACTGGACTTGCCTGCTGTCGATGCCGGAGAGGATATAGAGGTGTGTCCCGGTTCTCCCGTAGTGTTACATGCTACTGGTGGCGACAGTCTGTCCTGGAATAACGGGGTGGAAGACAGCGTCGCTTTCATTGCGGAAAAAACACAGGATTATGTGGTGACCACCTGGAACCGGCAGGGATGCACGGCTGCCGACACCGTTACCGTATCCGTCCAAAGAATAAACCCTGCCGTGACGATGCGTACAGACACCTTGATTGCACTTTTGGGGAGGGATGGTCTGGCATTACAATGGATCAACTGTGCGGACCTCAAACCTGTGGAAGGAGCTGTTGATTCCCTGTTCGTTCCCGGAAAAAGCGGGAGTTACGCCGTAGTGGTTACCCACGGAGCCTGCACCGACACCTCGGTGTGCCTCTACCTGATGCCAACGGATGTAAAGGACGTCCGGGGCGAAAAAACCGGAGTATGGCCCAACCCCAATGACGGAAGTTTTACGGTATATACCGGCAAAGATCACACAGCGATCAGGATATATAATGTATTAGGAGTACCAGTATATCTAAACGACAATGCCGCGGAAACGGAAAATATTTCCTTGCATGAAAAAGGGATCTACGTAATGGTCATTCGTTCGGGAAACAGATATGTAACCCATCGTATTGTTGTGAGATGAGACAGATGCTTATTCGTCGTGCGGTATCCCCCGGATATGCAACATCAGATGATCCCGGTCCTCCAGATCGTCCAGCCAGCCGTAGTTGGCTTCTTCCTTGCTGTCCAGCTCCCTGATATACGGTTTGATGTCCAGCAACGGCGTGCCGTCCAGCGCATCCAGACCCGTGGTAAAAAGCCGGTTTCCTTCGATCTTCAGAAGCTGAACGATGCTCATACCGATGGGATTGGGGCGCACGGGAGAGCGGCTGGCAAATAACCCCACCTCCTTGCCTCCGGCCCAGGGAGGCTCCACCTTCATCGACAGCGCCTTGTTGATCTTATCCATAAAATACAAAAGATAGATGTACCGGAACTTTGACAATTCGTCCAGACCAGCTTCATATTCCTTATCCACCTCCACATAAAAATCTTCCCTGTCGGCTTCTACCGGCTGATAAGGAGCATGTTTCTTAAAAGGAGTGTGTATGACTCCGATGGGCTTACAGTTCATGGTTCAAAGTTTATCGATCATTCCTCATTCCTCATTCCTCATTCATCATTCCTCATTCATCATTCATCATTCCTCATTCCTCATTCATCATTCATCATTCATCATTCGTCATTCCTCATTCATCATTCCTCATTCCTCATTCATCATTCATCATTCATCATTCGTCATTCCTCATTCCTCATTCATCATTCCTCATTCATCATTCCTATCCTCTTTCCACACCGGTAATTTGAAATGATCCCCGCGCAGTTTCAGTACGTTTCTCAACCACTCTTCCGGATAACCGACCGACCGGGGCCATCCTCTTTTATCATCCTGTACATAGCCGTCGTTATATTTCCGGATCAGGTCTTCTCCCAGTTCTTTCCATCTTTTCACCACTTCCTCACCGTGCGAAACGCTGTAATCGGTCAGGAATCCCGTAGCAACTTCCGGATCGGTTTTAAGCAATTCCTGTGCTGCTTTCTCGATGGCCGGTTGCCAGGCAAAGAAGTTATCTTCCAGTTCTTTCTGCACTTTCCGGATGTCGTTGATCATATAGGAGTATTTGATATTGGCATAATTAGCCACAAAATTAAATACCCACCAGGCCGAGTTCCAGGAGAAATCATGCATATTTCCGGTAGCAAAAGAGGGTGGAATTTCCCTGATACCGCAGTAGAGAGGGACATAGCAGGTGGTATAGCTGTCGTCCATACCATACCAGAAAACGCCTCCGATGGGGTTGGGGAGCCAGTCACGGGCCTGCGAAACAAAAGTAAAAGCGGCTTGCTGCGTGGAGATGGGCCGTTCCCAGGCATATTCCACGCTGTCGACGGTCCAGGTGATCGGGCGCCAGCGGTTGGGGGTGCCGAAAGGACCGGCATCCACCCCTTTGGTCATATCGTATGGGGTCCCTTCATAATGATCGCGCATCAGGGACATAACATCACGTACCGATAGCTTTTTATCAGGTTTGATGAAAAGAGGATAAGGTTTGGCATCCTTAACGCCCCGGCAAAAATCCGGTGACAGGTTCAGGGAAGGAGCACTACGCCGGAAGATACTCCATACGCGGCTGGCACAGTATCTTCGCTTTCCCGGTGTGACAACATCATACGCTTCGTTGAAACGGAAAGGCTTGCCCGATTTCTTGCTGTAATAGCCTTTTTCTTCGGCAAAACTGATTACATTGGGGGAATACAGGCAATGGTCCGGATCGTTCATTGGAAACTCACCGATGCGAGACATGTTGGCATGGGCGCTGATGTAACCGTCGGGTACGCGAAGTGCCACCCATACGGCTCCTTTCCCTCCGGGACCGGTGCCCACAATTTCCATATACCAGGCTTCTTTCGGATCGGCCAACGAAAAAGACTCACCCGTACTGGCATATCCGCCTTCTTCAACCAGACCGGCAATGACCTCTACCGCCTCACGGGATGTCCTGGCACGTTGCAGGGTGAGATTCATCAGGGTCCAGTAATGCAGGGCGGCATCCGGGTTCTGCAGCTCCGGCCTTCCGTCGAAGGTGGTTTCTCCGAAAGAGACCTGAAATTCATTCATCAGCCCTACCACCGCATAGGTGTGTGGCACCTGCTTAATCCGGTGAATATGACCGTTCCGGTCTTTGTATTCCAGATACTCATCCGGAGCATGATCTTTGGCGGGGGTATACCTCAGATGAGGCAGAAATTCTCCGTCACAGGAGTAGGTGATGATCACCGAACCGTCGGTGGTCGCTCCTTTGCTGACCAGAATATTGGTACAGGCATCGGCACGGCCGGAAAAGAAAAAGAAAAAAAGAAAGGATAAAAAGATCAAACCGGAATTTTTCATGACCGTAATTTTAATGTGGGTAATCTGGTTGCCAAAAATAAATCTTATTTTGAAATGATCCCACAATTCACCGGGTTATATTCAAAAAAATCCTGTACTCCTGATTTGTGTTTTTCCGGAGAACTCCGGTTCGTTATAAAGTTGTCTGCTTTTTATGATATACAATACAATAGTGTCCGGTAAAAAAGATAAATTATTGAATATTATGTGGAATAAATCATTTTTTATGTATTACCCCCTCCTGCCATCCGTAGAAAATAGCACCGGGGAAAACTCCCTCTCCGCCAGCTGGCGGAGGAGGGTTGGGGAGGGGGTTAAACAAAAAACGGTGGACAGAGACAAAAAAGCTTTAATGACCGAATATCAATATTTGAATATGCAGTCACTCTTTGTGTTACATTTATCTAACACATTGTTAATCATCACTATACTAATAGTTGCAATATTTATCCTGGATACCAGTGAGAAAGTATTTTTCGTCAACCCCATCCGGGGTTGTTTTGTGTGTTAGTACCTCTTTGTACCCCGGGTGGAACCGGGGTTATTCTCTGCGACCACTCCGTGGTCAGTAAGATAAACTACCAACCAACACTACCCGCACCTTAAGTGATCCCTGTAAACCAGAAGACCCCGCCTCGCCTTCGCGTAGCCGCTGCGGGCCCCTGCGCTGAAGCTTCGGCGACAGCGTGTGGAGCAAGGGAGGGGTCGGACGAAAGTAGCCACAGTTTCACCTGTGGTATAAGGCATCCAATAAAATAACTACCCCGGAATACACAAAGGACTAATTGTCTATAAGTTATCACTCTGAGTTCTTTGTGAAATCTTGGTGTCCTCAGTGGTTAGAGCATTTTTGAGATAGGCTCTATTCATATTTCACCACTCCTTGGCAGGTCCAAAAAGAGAAACCTTATGACAGGCCGACGCCGGTCGGAGGGGCCCGCCCGCCCGCCTGAATGCCCGCCCGTCTGACGCCGTTCGGACGGGAAAGAATTCATTCTTTCGGGCAGGGATGAAACCGTTCGGACGGGTTACCCAGGAGTTCCACTTATCCCTCTCCTTGCGGAGCGGGTAAAAAATTCAGAGAAAGTTTTGCGTGAAGTATTGTAAAGGAAATTTTTCATTTTAGATGAAGTATATTAGAATAATTCTAAATAAAATGTTATCTTTGAGGCAAAATAAAATTATTTTACCATGAAAAAAACATTGATTCTCATTGTGATAATAGCCGTTACGGGGATTGCCGCAACCTTGCAGGCCCAGAAGTCATTTTATGACTTTACGGTCAAAAACATTGACGGATATAATTATCCGCTCTCCCAACTCAAAGGGAAAAAAGTGATGGTGGTGAATACCGCCAGTAAATGTGGTTTTACGCCGCAATATAAAGATCTGGAAGAATTGTATCAACAGTATAAAGATAAGAATTTTGTGATCATCGGTTTTCCGGCCAATAATTTCGGCCATCAGGAACCCGGTTCAAACAGCGATATCAAACAGTTCTGTACCGAAAACTACCATGTTACCTTTCCTATGATGGCCAAGATCTCTGTGAAAGGAGACGATATTCATCCCTTGTATAAATGGCTGACCACCAAGTCTGAAAACGGTGTCATGGATTCAAAAGTGAAATGGAATTTTCAGAAATACCTGATCGACGAACACGGGAAACTGGTGGCAGTGGTCTATTCCAAAGAAAAACCTACCTCCCCGCGTATCAGAGACTGGATCGAGGGTAAAGGATGGAAGGATAAGTAGAACATAAAAAATTATGGGTTAAAAAGTAAGGGCGCAAAATTTTGCGCCCTTACTTTTTACCCAACCCTATAAAAGCCATATTTTATAAACAACAGATATTCTGTATGTTATAAGTTATCTACGTAGGGGCCTACGTAGAAAAAAATAGGTAACGCTTCCGGAGGATGCAATTTTAAAAGCTTATCCTGATATTCCCGAAAAATTCCTGCCCCGGACCGGGCTGATAGGCATTGCCATCCGGATCCGGTTCGGTGAAAGCCATATGTTTCTCTCCGGTAAGATTACGGGCTGCCAGACTGCATTCTCCCTGTATACTATGAAATTTCCACAAATAACCGATGCGTGCATGGTACAGGTTGAACCCCTTCTGCCAGTTCCGGTAAATTGCCGGATCCAGTTCCCCGTTGTAGGCTGTGGCATCGGTATAGATGGCCCATTTTGATTGCACTTCCGTGCCCAGACTTACCTTGAAATGCTTATTTATCTTATAGACAGCCTCGGCATACAACTGATGTTTCGGGGAGTTGGGAAGATATTGTCCCGGTGCCGGCGGAGTGGTCAGGACATAATTGGTATCTGTATAAACCGGGTCAATCTCTACAGATGTGTATTTATAATCGGCATAGGTGTATGCCACCTGCAGATTCAGACTTTTCAGGAGGTCGAACGATATCCAGGTTTCAATTCCGAATCGCCGGCTGTTTCCTGCATTTCCGTAAAACACTTCCTGATTGCCTCTGCCTGATTGCTTAAACCGGAAAAAGTCATTGCGGGTATGCATGATAAATCCTGTAATGTCATAGGCGATCTTTCTGCCCGGGGTGCCGCGTGAACCTGCCTCTATGCAGTTGGCAGTAGCAGGAATCAGATGCGTATTGAATCCTGAATATCCTAACGGATTGCTTGCCAGCTCTTCGGTGGAAGGAGGCATGAACCCCTGGCTCCAGTTGACAAAGAGATTGATATCCTTGGTCAGACCATAGCTGGCGCCCAGCCTGAAAGAGGTTCTCGAAAAATCCATGGAGGTTTTTACCGGCTCTGTACCCTGTATTTTATCGGTCAGTTGATTCGTGAGGTTGTCATACCGGAGGTTCCCCAGGATATTGAATCGTCCCGTTTCCATCCGGTACAAAACAAAAATACCGGTGCTGTGCTGTGAAATGATCTGGTTGGCCAGTAAAGTGTCCGTTTCAATATTCGTTTCATCAATGCTTTCTGCCCGGTTGGGGTTGGCGGCACTTTTCAGTTTATGCATGTTTATGGTCTGCCACTTGAGGTCGGTTCCCAGGTTGAGATGATGCCTGATCTTTCCGGCAGCCAGGTTCAGATTATAAGAAATGCCTGCGCCGGGATCGGTGTGATTACTGTATTCCGCATATTTGTTACTGGTTTCTTTATAGTTCCAGGTCCGGTAAAAAGAATAAGCCCGGATAGAGTGTTCTTTGTTAAACCGGAACTGACCGTTGAACCCGACCGTAGTCCGGTTTGTTTTCTGGTATTCGTTGAAGGGGCGCGCATCCGGATTGGCCTGCCTGGGGTTATCGAGCTGACTCAGGCTTAATCCCTCCGGGTTCTGCTGAAAGTAATCGGTATGAGAGATGATCTGGGTAACGGAAAGTTTCTCAGAAGGCTTTATGGTTATTTTTTCATACAGGTTGTTTCCCCAATAAGCCTGATGATCGCGATAACCGGAACCGTCGATGCGGGAGTATCCCACCCGGTAATTCAGAAAGTCCCGGGTCCCGTTCAACCCGGCCTGTGTCTTGAAGAAACCGTTTGATCCGACCGTCTGGTTCAATGTTCCACCTACCGAATGGGGGCCGCCGTTTCGGGTGGTGATATTCAGGATCCCTGCGGCTCCGCTGCTGCCGTACAGGCCGGCAGAAGGTCCCCGCAAGACCTCTGCTTTCTGTACGGTGGCCCAGTCCACATCGTAGAGATCCGGAGCAAAACCGGAAGGATCGTTGAGGGGGATGCCGTCCAGCAGGACTCCTATGCCACGCAGACCTCTCTCCGTCAGAATCCCCTGACCACGGATAGAGATATGTACCCTTGATCCGTCGTGCTGGTTGTCAACACGTACCCCCGGTACGAGTCTCAGGGCCTCTTCTGCTCCGATCCCTTTGGGTATGAGCGATAAAGTTCTGTGGGTAACCAGGGACACAGCCCCCGGATTGTTTTTTAAGGCGATCGGCATACGATTGGCGGTGATGACCACCTCATTCAGCCTGATCGGTTTCAGGGTGTCCTGATCAGACTGCTGCGCATAGAGAAAACTGCTTATGCAAAGTATTATAAGGGTATGTATGATTCTTTTCATGATTTTCTGAATTTATGGATTGAATGAATAGAAAAAAGACCCAACGTCAGTTGTTCTGCCTGAACCGGGTTTTTTGTTAGCGGGGATTTATGACCACAATACAGGAAGCCAGGGAGACTATTGCCTGACCGTCAGAAGTTGTTGTCGTACGATCAAACGGATGGAAAGTACATAGTCAGAAATCCGTCAGGAAAAAAGATCGTATTTGGGTGGGGGAGAAGCTATATCCTGAAAAAGGGATTGATACTGTGTGTAGTATTCGGAAAATAAGACCGCCGATGCCCTTAGGCTGTTGCCTGCGACATATTTCGCAGGGAAATATTTAAAGCTTAGTATCCTTCTGTACTTCCAGATTTTTTTATTTTGCTTTTTCCGTACTGCATTGAATTTTGTGATCAAATGCTGTTCCCTGGTATCGTTGAGGCAATATAAATATTTCCTTCCTTTGTGAATTTCCGTCCTGATCACATCATACATCTTGTCTTTGTAACTGAATTCCCGGCCTTCTCTGATCCACTTGATCTTTCCTTTCTCGTTTACCGGAACCACAATGAGTGAAAGGTCTTCTTTTTCAAGATTTTCTTTACTTTTTCTTTCTATCTCCCGGCGGAGGTTGAACTGACTGATTCTGAAATATAAATAATACCCGCCGTTCATAAATAGGAACAAGATCAATACGGTGAATGAGACAAGTGTTTTCATCCCCTTTCCATGCTTCCCAGTACTATTATGAACCCGTGGCATTGGAATTATTCTTTTGTCCGGCTAAGTTATGAAAAATTCCGGCAGACTATTCTTTGTGTCAATCCTTTGGATTCGTTGATTATTTCAAAGAACAGACTGTCTGATTTATCCTTGAAATTTGCGGCTGCCCGGGGTGCTATCTGGGCGTGCAGCAGGGGGGTAACGCAAGAAAACAGGATAAATAATGTTAATGTAAGCCTTTTCATGCTGGCGGGTTGATACTTTGCTATAAAAACCTAAAAGTAATAAAATGCGTTGTACCAATAAAATGAATGGGTGATTGTAACAGAACTGTTTTTTTCGTATTTTTATACATGTCAAAACCTTTCTTTTTCCTGTAAGGTTCGATAAACGAAAAAGAGTTTGAGTTAAGGAGAAACGTATATAATGCTGCAAAAAAAAGGTAGGATAAAATATATATTATTGTCAGGTTTTTTGTTGCTGAGCCTGCATACAGAATGTCAGATATTCATCAATGAGTTTGCAGCTTCTAATTCAACCATAATAGAAGATCCAGATTTCAAAAACTATGCCGATTGGGTTGAGTTATATAATACAGGAGAACAGACGGTCAACCTAAACGGATATTTTCTGACAGACAACCTCAATATTCCGGATAAATGGCAGATTCCTGTGGATATCTTTATCCAGCCCGGGGGGTTTCTGATCATCTGGTGTGATGGTCATGATACGGGTCTTCATGCCGGCTTTAAACTTTCCGCCGGGGGTGAGCAAATCGGGCTTTATTCACCGGAACAAAAGGTGATTGACACGCTTACTTACTCATTACAGCATACGGACATTTCCTGTGGAAGAATACGTGACGGAGATACTCTCTGGGGGTATTTTCTGCAGCCCACACCCCAGGCCTCGAACCTTACGCCCTATTATACCGGTTTTGTCGAGAATACTCCAATGTTATCTCCCCGTGGCGGGATGTATGATTCTCCTATCAGCGTGATATTTTCAACAGACCAGGGAGGAGAAATACGGTATACCCTGGATGGTTCCGAGCCTGATACGGGTTCGGCGTTATATACAAATGCCATTCCGGTGAACTCCACGCTGGGGATTAGGGCACGGATATTTAAACCGGAGATGATCCCGGGCCCTGTGGTGACACACACCTATTTTATCCGGGAGAATTCGGTGAATGCCAAATTACCCGTGGTATCCATTGCCACGGCACCGGAAAACTTCTGGGACCCGGTTAAAGGAATCTATGTGCAGAGTTTTAAGCCGGACTGGGCCGTTCCCGTAAATATCGAGTTATTTGAAAATGACGGGGGAGACAGGGCTGCTTTTAACGAAACAGCAGGCACAAAGATAAATGGGCTGCATTCGTGGCAACTACCACAAAAAATGTTGGGGATATACTTTAAAAAACAGTATGGGAAAGGTCATCTGGATTATCCCCTTTTCTGTCAACGGCAGCGTTCCAGCTTCAGGTCATTTTCGCTCAGGGCCTCTGGCAGCGATTGGAGCTATACTTTATTCAGGGATATCCTCGGACAACATGCCACCCTTTTCAACATGGATCTGGATATTGAGAGTTACAAGCCGGTGGTTGTTTATGTGAACGGTCAATATATGGGTGTTCATAATATGCGGGAGAAAATCGACGCTGATTATATTGAGAAAAGTTACGGACTTGAACCCGGGACATTTGATATAATTGAAAACGAAAAAACAGCGGAAGCAGGAGATATGACGGCTTATAATCATCTTTTAGCCCTCCTTGCCAAAGATTTGTCGGTAATGGGAAATTTCATTGCGGTAGCACAGGTCATGGATATAGAGAATTTTACCGATTATGCAATCACCGAGCTCTATGTGTCCAACACCTCCGTGGGCCACAACGTAATGGCCTGGAAACCTAAATCGGGGGGTAAATGGAGATGGATTCTTGTAGACCTGGACCGCGGATTTTTTCATCCCACGGATCACCTTATTGGTTCGTATGTGGCTACTTCAACACTACCCCTGAAAGAGCTTATGCAAAATGAGGGTTACAAAGATTATTTCATGAAACGACTGGCAGACCATCTTCTCACAACTTTTCAACCAGACCGTATGAAACAACTTATTGAAGTGCATAAACAGATGATTATGGATGAGATGCCACGACATATTGCATGCTGGCAGGGAACCACTTCTTCGTATGGTAATGCCATACCCTCCTATAGTTATTGGCTGCAACAGATAGATGTGCTCAGAAACTTTGTGGAAAAACGACCGGATGCTCTATGGAACGATATGAAAAATTGGGGTTATGGAAATATGATAAACCTTTTCGTTATGTCCTCGCCTGAAAAGGCCGGAAACCTTTCTTTTAACCGGTTGAAGATACCGCAAGGAGGTTTTTACGGCAGGTACATTAAAGGTGCCGCTATAGAAATACGGGCAGATAATATCCCGGGATACCAATTTGTGGGATGGGCAAATACTGTAAAGAAGACCATCATATCAGCCGGCTCTGAATGGAAATATCTGGATAACGGAACCTACCCGGGTATGTACTGGATGAACAGTAACTATGATGACGCTACCTGGAAATCCGGATATGCCCAACTGGGATATGGTGATGGGGATGAAAATACCGTAGTAAGTTATGGTGATGACAGTCAAAACAAGTATATTACTACTTATTTCAGAAGAAACTTTACCCTGACAGAAAACGATCTTCACGATACCCGCTTTGCTATTGATCTGTTAAGGGATGATGGTGCTGTAGTTTACATTAACGGGAAAGAGGTGTTACGTTCCAATATGAATGAAGGTTACATTACCTATCAGACAACTGCCACATCCGCAGTAGCCAACGATCTTGAATCACAGTTTTTCACCTATAATATTGATAAGGACTATTTTGTAACCGGCAAGAACACCATCGCTGTGGAAGTGCACCAGATCAGTGGCACAAGTAGCGATATCAGTTTTGACCTTAGACTCTCTTGCTTTTCTGCTGACAGGGACCATTTGCTTACAACAGAACCGGTCTATACGGTGACATTGACGGATAACACATACCTGACGGCCCTGTTTGATAAAACGGCCGACTGCATCCTTCCTGATACCATTTCTTCCGATCTTGTCCTGGAAAAATCGTGTTCTCCCTATCTGGCCCGGGGGGATGTGACCATTAGACAGGGTGCTAACCTTATGATCGAACCAGGCGTGGAGATATGGATGCCCCGCAAGGCAAGTATCACAGTAAATGGTGCTATAATAGCCTCAGGTACGGGAGATGATCCTGTGGTATTCACCTTGAATCCGCAACAGGCACCAGACCGTTGGGGAATACTGAGATTCCGGAATAGCAGCGATACATCCCGGCTTACCAATGTAATTATTGAGAATGCCTCCAAAGGAGATGATCCGGTGCTGGATATTGCCGCAATCTCCGCTTTCAAAGCAAACATCATCATGGACAGTATGATTTTGATGAATAACCGTGATAATCCTGTTACAGCCCGTTATTCTGATATTGTCCTGACCCATTCCTTCTTACATTCGGATGCATCCGGTGACCTGATAAACATAAAATACGGACATGCCCGCATTGAAAATTGCCGGTTTACCGGGAATGATCAGGCAAATACAGATGCCATAGACCTTGACGGTATCCAAAATGGTGTGATCAGAAATTGTGAAATCACTCATCTTACCGGTTTTAACAGTGATGCTGTCGATATCGGGGAAGAATGTGAGAACATAACCCTGGACAGCCTGTGGGTATATTATGTGGCGGATAAGGGTATATCCATAGGGCAACATTCTTCTGCCACTCTGCAAAACAGTATTTTTGTCAATTGTAATATGGGGGTAGGGGCTAAGGATTCCGGCCGCATCGTGATCAATCATTGCCTGTTTTACGGAAATGGAAATGGTGTGACCTGTTTTGAGAAAAATCCCGGCCAGGCCGGAGGAGATGCTATCGTCACCAACAGTATCTTGTCAAATTCTTTTATTTCTTCAGTTTATGCTGACAGAAAATCAAAATTGAGCGTGAGTTATTCTGTTTCTGACAATGATACTTTACCGGATCCCGGACCCAACCGGAATACTTTGTCGTTGTTTGTAAATCCCAATCTATTCGATTTCAGGTTACTGCAAAATTCCCCTGTTCAAGGTACCGCTTCTGATGAGGGGGATCCGGGGATATCCCATGCTCCTTTTAACTGGTCGCCTGAAGTTATGATCAGTCAGATTTACTTTAATCCTGCCCACCTGGATTATCCTGAATTCATCACCCTCTATAATCCTTCCGACCAAAATCTTGATCTGTCCGGGTATGCTGTTACCAAAGGAGTTACAGCTATGTTCCCGGAACAGACCCATATTGAAGCCCACGGTATGCTTTATGTTACCAATGCTGCTGCTTCGGATTTCTGGAACAGGACAAATGAACCGGTAATAGCTTGGGAAAGCGGACATTTGTCACATAACGGTGAGGCTATACAACTGGAAGATCCCCATGGTATTGTGATTGACTTTGTCCGTTATCAACAGGATGGCCGCTGGCCGGAGGAAGGTTTTACAGATACCCTGGGCTTCACCCTGAAAGGAATGGATCTTGACAATCATATCCCTGAAAACTGGCAGACGGCTACCCTGGACCAGATACTCGGCATTTTCCGCCCTGCAAAGACGGATAATCTGATCGTCTATCCTAATCCAACAACAGGGCTGATCACAGTAAGGACTAGAAACCTGGCAGCCTGCAATGCCCGAGTGTATAATATACATGGGATACTTTTATTTGAGGCCAGGCTTGATCCGGGACGAGATATGAAAATAGACCTTGCTCTTTACGGCCCGGGAGTTTATTTTATACGGGCAGGACAAAAAACTCATGAAGTAGTGGTAGTAAGATAATGTATTTGGTTATCGCGGGATAATCTGTTTTCCGGAGATATTCGTTATCTTGCAAAAAGTTTGGTTACATAATCTATTTTATCATGAAATACCTGCCCGTTGTCATAATTTTTTCGCTTTTTGTGTCGTGTCACCGTCCCGCAGATAAAAAAACAGAGACCGGATGGGTGCAGCTTTTCAACGGCCGGGACCTTTCCGGATGGAAAGTGAAATTTTCAGGCTACCCGGTGGGGGTCCGTCACAAGCACACCTTCAGTGTGGAACACGGCATCCTGAAAGTCTCTTACGAAGAATATGATAAGTTTGACGGGGCTTTCGGCCATCTCTTCTATGACAAAAAGTTTTCCTCCTATAAACTGAGGGCCGAATACCGATTTGTCGGGAAGCAGGTCCCCGGCGGACCTTCCTGGGGGTTTATGAACAACGGCCTTATGATCCATTCACAGTCCCCGGAGAGCATGTTGCTCGATCAGGATTTCCCGGTGGCCGTCGAATGCCAGTTGCTGGGCGGTAACGACACCCTGCAACAACCTACGGGAAATGTATGCACGCCGGGAACAAACGTTACGATCAACGGAGAGGTGATCACCCGTCACTGCACGCCTTCTTCTTCACCCTCTTTTCCCGACAGCGTATGGGTAACCATTGAGGTGGTGGTGTATGGAGACAGTATCGTACATCATATTGTCAACGGGGATACGGTGATGACTTATACCCATCCGGTAATCGGCGGCGATATGATCCCCGAAGGATTTTCCCTGGCACCGGGAACGCCGCTCAAAGAAGGATATATTTCCATCCAGGCTGAGACGGCTCCCACGGAATTCAGGAAAATTGAGATCCTCGATCTGGATAAGAAATAAAACCAAAAACGGAAATTATGAAAAACGTAGCTTTGATAACAGGCGCTTCAGGCGGCATAGGAAAAGAACTGGCCCGGATACATGCCGGACATGGAGGAGATCTCATCGTCATAGCCAGAAGCCAAGACAAACTGGACCAATTAAAAAACGAGCTGGAAGAAAAACATGGGATAAAAGTGTTATCCATCGTCAAAGACCTTGCACATCCGGATGCTCTGGGAGAGGTTTTTGATGAAGTTGAACAGGCCGGCATTGAAATAGAGTATCTGATCAACAATGCCGGGTTTGGCGGACGGGGTAAGTTCTATGAAAGGGACTGGGAAAAAGACCTCGCCATGATTAATCTGAATATAATTGCCCTGACGGCGCTGACCCGGTTCTTTTTACCCGGTTTTGTGAAAAGGAACCGCGGCAGGATTCTGAATGTGTCCTCTACGGCGAGCCTGATGCCCGGCCCGTTGCAGGCGGTCTATTATGCCACCAAAGCGTATGTTACCTTTTTCAGTAACGCCATTGCTGAAGAGCTTCGTGATACAGGAGTTACGGTCACCGCCCTATTACCCGGAGCTACCGAAACCGGATTTGCCAATGTCTCGGACATGAACCATACGGCCGCTTTTGCAAAAACAGCCAGTGCGGAAAGTGTGGCAAGAGATGGATATAACGGGATGCTCAAAGGAAAACTGAATGTAATATCCGGCCTGACAATGTCCCAGAAATTTATGATGCCCCTGATTCCCTTTGTTCCGAAAAGAATGCTGTTAAAGCAGATAAGAAAATTACAGGAGGTATAACCCTCCGGGCGGAAAAAGCAGCTTTGTTTTGGGAATGTCAGCTTGTGAGAATGCTTTATGTGCGATATGTACAGTATTTGATGTAATCCATGAAAAAAATAATTGTAATCAGCACCTTTTTTCTGTTTGTTTCAATTTCAGGGTATTCTCAGGTAAAGCATGAAGTTTCAGTTACTTATGGTAAGTCTTTTGGCGGAGCCTCGTATACTCTTTTGAGAGAGGGCTTTTTAATGGGAAATTCTTCATCTTCCCTGAAAAAGAATAACACGATAGGCATAAGATATTTCAGGAGTCTTCGAACCCATAATAAATTAAAATTTGAGTTAGGAGTAAACTACTTAAACGGCACTTTAGAAATTAAACCTGCTACGACAGGCGATTCAATCAGAGATGCTCCGCACTATCAAAATATCCAATTATTTTCTTCCCCTGTCTATTTAAATTATAGGTTCTGGAAGTATTTCTTTCTTACCGGGGGCGTGCTATTTGATTACCAGAACAGTGAGAGTCATACTTACAGCGGTATCGGGATTGGATATGGATTTGGTCTGGGCGCCAGATATAATTGCAAAAATTGTTTTTTCTATATAAATCCGAAGGTGGAAAGACATCTGTTTTTTAGTAAATCTTACGGATTGATAGAGTTTGGACTTATGGCAGGTATGGGGTTTTCATTTTAATGAGGAGCGGTCTATACTTTCGAAGAAAGTTTTGAGTGAGGAGTAATCCATACCGGTTATGTTTCAGGAAGCTGAGGTGCAGTTGACCGGACTGTTGCTTATCCTGCATCTTTTTTACGCCACCCTGTAATGAATCTCTTTCCCGGTCGTCATCCTTTTGAACAACGAAACCATTATTTAACTAAAAAATGACGATCATGAAAAAGACAGGTTTATTATTGCTGGCAGGCTTACTGATGCCGTTTTTGTTGCAGGCCCAGGAAAATGCGGCCGACCGTGTGTTTGAAAAATACGCCGGGAAAGACGGATTTACCACCGTGCATATTACCAAAGGAATGTTCAATCTGGTGTCTCAGCTGAACACGGACGACCAGGAAGCAGCCGAACTGATCAACGGCCTGGAGTCCGTTAAAATCCTGGCAATGGATGACGACCACCAGGACGGTGTTGCGGGGGTGGACTTTTACAATGAGGTGGTACGTGATCTGCCGGCCAAAGGCTATGAAGAACTGATGGTGGTGCAGGAAAAAAATGAAAAAGTGAAGATCCTGGCGCGCACGGAAGCCGGTTATATCCGGGAGCTGTTGCTGGTGGCCGGAGGTGCGGATGACAACGCCCTGATCATTATCCGGGGTAAACTGAAACCGGAGAGTCTGGCATCCCTGTCCAAAGGAATGAATGTGCATGGGGCAGGCATGGAGTATCTGGAGGTACTGGAGGAGCTGGAAGCAGGAAAATAACGCCCGTGCACAGGGCGATCCCGGGAAGAGCCGGATAAGCTACCGGTCTTCCGGGGATTTCCGTATGTATAAAAACAGTATATTTAACCTTTTAGTAGAAAACAGGGCAAAAAGAACCGGACAATATGGATGCACGGGAGTTCAAGGAGGTTTTCCTGCCGATGAGTGATAAGCTCTATCGTTTTGCCCTGCGGTTCAGCCGCGATCATGAGGAGGCCGAAGATATGGTGCAGGAAGTGTTTTTGAAACTGTTGAAGATGGGAGAGAAAGTGGATACCTATCGCAGTAAGGAGGCGTTGGCTTTTACGGTTACGCGGAACCTCTGTCTCGACAGGATCAAAGCACGCCGTACGGTATCCATGGAAGAGCCGGGCATCCTGGAGAAACAGGAACCCGGCGATCCGCCGGATGTCCGGCTCGACCGGAAAGAAAAAGTGAAGAATATCCTGCAGATTGTACAACAACTGCCCGAAACACAGCGTACCGTCCTGCATATGCGAGATGTGGAAGGACTCGGTTTTGAGGAAATAGCCGAAGCGGTAAACATGACGGTGAACAATGTACGGGTGGTGTTGTCCAGAGCACGGAAAAGTGTGAGAGAAGCCTATATTAAAACCATAAGCAATGAAACAGGAACAGGTACAAAAGCTGTTAGAGAAATTCTATAACGGCGAAACGACATTGGAGGAAGAAAAGAAACTGCGCGACTATTTTCTGGCAGGCGAGGTGCCGGAAGCGTTGGCGGCAGACCGGGAATATTTTCTGGCGATGGCCGGTTATCATAGTAAGAAATCTTCCTCTTCGCTCACGACCAGCCTGGAAAGTCTGGTAGATACCTACACGCCTGAAGCAAGGATCCGTCGCCTGCCTGTGAAACCGGCCCTGGCCTGGAGCTTGTCGGTGGCTGCCTCATTGCTTATTTTGGCAGGCGTCTATATTACCCTGATGAGGCAGGCCCCGAAAGATACCTATTCCGATCCGCAACTGGCCTACCGGGAAACACAACGTGTG
This sequence comes from Bacteroidales bacterium, assembly GCA_024762655.1. Taxonomy (GTDB): domain Bacteria; phylum Bacteroidota; class Bacteroidia; order Bacteroidales; family VadinHA17; genus DRPN01. The sequence goes on along the minus strand of JANTHB010000016.1, from coordinate 2,602 downwards.
CTTCTCTATGTGTCACAACAGTTTAATAAAGGTACCGGCCAACTGGTCCGTCTGGATAAAATACAAAAACCAGTTCAGGAGATGAACCGGATACAACAGGCCACCCAACCGGTAAGCGACCTGAAATACCTGAACAACCTGTCTGCCGGGCTCGGGATGATGGACCATCTGTCCCGCAGCCGCGAAATAATGAACAAATATTTGAAAATAAATAATACAAATAAATAATTTTACAGCTATGAAAAGAAAAAAATGGATTTTTGCAGTTTTGCTGGCCTGGATGACTGTGCCGGTCTTCGCACAGAAGGATGCAGTGGACCAGCTGTTTGAGAAATACGGCGGCAAGGACGGCTACACCACTGTGTACATCACCAGCAAGATGTTCAGCATGTTCTCCCAGGCCCAGGTAGATGACCCGGAGTTCAACCGGATGATGAAGAACCTGAAGAGTATTCGTATCCTGGCTACCGACGACCAGGTGGACCGGGAAGATAACGTCAACTTTTATGACGAGGTGATGAAAAACCTTCCCGCAAACGAATTCGAGGAGCTGATGGTGGTAATGGAGAAAGACCAGAAGGTGAAGTTTCTGATGAAAGAGAAAGACGGAAAGGTGGTTGAACTGCTGTTGGTGGTAGGAGGGAAGGACGACAATGCCGTGATAGACATCCGCGGGATCATCGACATGAAAGAGATTGCCCAGCTCTCCAAAGCCATCAACGTGAGTGGGATGGAAGAGCTGCAGAAACTGGACGACTCACAGCAAAAGAAAAACGAAAAGAAATAAAATATGAAAAGAGCGTTTTCATATGCCCGGAACCGGAAAATCCTGTTTTCGGCTATAGGTTTGTTGTTGCTGATGGTTTCTTCCTGCTCCTCCGGCCCGGATCCGGTGGCGGATCATGTGATACGCGATTATGAAGGTCTGCCCGGGGTATATACCTTTCGTATTCCTCCCGGCCTGGTCGGTGTGGTGATGAAAGGTCAGGATGATCAGGATGTTAAGGATTTCCTGTCGGGGATGGAGACCATCAAGGTGATCATCATCAATGCGGCGGAAACAAAAGAGAAAAAACTGACGGCGGTAGTAGCCCGTTTTACCAACGCCCTGAAAAAAGAAAAATTCGAAGATCTGATGATGATAAATCAGGGAGGGAACCAGGTGGTGGTGAAGATACATGATGAGGGTGACAAAACGGACGAGGCCATGATCATGATTACCTCTGAAGACGAATTTCTGGGCCTCAGTTTGGTCGGGGATATAGACATGAAAGCCCTGGGTAAAATTGTTTATAAGCTCAATCAGGATGATTTTAATTTCAACAACAAAGAAGAATAATCCGAATAAATTCAGGTAGGTATGCCAATGGGAAGTTTACATAACCGGATTAGCATCCATCGTTCGGACGGACTGCCCCGTGGTTCCACCTGTACCTCTCCTTGAGGAGCGGTCAAAACTTTTGAAGATAGTTTTGGGTGAGGTGTAATAAGAGATGTCTTACCTTAAAAATGGTAATCTGCTTTTGCCATTTTTTGGTGATTTACTTTTGCGAAAATTTGACGATTGCAAGGTACTGCTTACACCCCCTCCCACACAGGGGGAGGGGGTATGGGGGTGGGGTAATAACCGGGCCCGGGAGGAACGGTTGACCCCCTCCGGGGATCAGAGTCTGTTGCGTTGCGTGAGACTGTCGCCAAACGTTAAATTGTATCTAACCACAAAGTGCTCAGAGGATGCACAGAGTACACAAGGGACTAATTATCTATAAGTTATCACTCTGTGTCCTTTGTGAAATCTCGGTGTCCTCAGTGGTTAAAGCATTTTTTAGGCAGCCTTTAAATATACTACTCCACTACGTGGCTGTTGTAAATGTGAAACCTTGTGACCGGCCGAAGGGCTTCGTTCAGGCGGATTACCCTGCTTTATAAAATCATAAATCGATATTCCTTGTTCGATATTCTTCAATCCCTTATGATGAATTCCTAAATTGGGATTTACCCGGTACCCGCCCGCAGGCGGGGGGTATGGGGTGGGGTGATAACCGGGCCCGGGAGCAACGGTTGACCCCCTTCGGGGATCGGAGTCTGTTGCATTGTGTACCACCCCGTACCGGGGTGGTTATTCATGTTTAGCCACTACGTAGCTGTTGTAAATGTGAAACCTTTTGACCGGCCGAAGGGCTTCGTTCAGTCAGGACGTACTGCTTGGGGAACCTTTCGTTTTAAGAAATTTCTTAATTAAAACCCTGATGTTTTCCTCTTCCTAAATCAAAAATCCTTGTTCCTTGTTCGATATTCTTCAATCCCTTATGATGAGTTCTTAAAGCGGGATAACTCTTCAACCCCGCTGGGGTTGTGAGTTTATGAGATGCTTTATACCACAGGCGGAACTGTGGCTACTTTCGTCCGACCCCTCCGGGGTCTTTTGGATAACAAGAACCCCTCAAGGCGCAGGGGGTGGTGGTTATTAGTCGTGACGACCACGGAGTGGTCGCAGAGAATAGTCCCGGTTCCACCCGGGGTATAAGGAGGTTTCTACCCACAAAACAATCCCTCTCGGGGTCTTTTAGATTAGAGAAACCCCACATGGTGCAGTTGATGG
>JANTHB010000015.1 GCA_024762655.1 Bacteroidales bacterium | reverse complement strand
TCCACCCGGGGTATAAGGAGGTTTCTACCCACAAAACAATCCCTCTCGGGGTCTTTTAGATTAGAGAAACCCCACATGGTGCAGTTGATGGTTGTTAGAAGTTTATCATACCGACCACGGAGTGGTCGCAGAGAATAGCCCCGGTTCCACCCGGGGTCCAAGGGAGTCCCAACACACAAAACAACCCCGGATGGGGTTGACGAAAATTTATATCTTTATAACTCTTCTCATCATAATTAATATACTTTTTATTATGTAAACCTACACCCAAAGTCTTTATCATGTCGTTTTCGGAACAAAAAACTACACCGCTTTTCTGACAAAACATAACGAACAAGACTTGTACAGTTACGTCGCCGGCGTTCTGATGAATCACAAATGTCATCCTTATACCGTTGGTGGATATGGTAATCATCTGCATCTGATATTTCATTTACACCCGGATGTTGCCCTATCAAGACTAATCAGAGATATAAAAAAAGCATCACATGAAATGCTAAAAAACCGGAAGGATGAATATTATCTTTTTCCCGGATGGCAGGTAGGGTACGGTGCATTTACCCAGTCAATTCAAAACAAAAACACTTTGATAAATTATGTAAAAAAGCAATGGAAACATCATAAAAAAATGTCCTTCAAAGAGGAATTGATTCAGATATACAGGGAGCATGGAATTGATTTCGATGAGAGATATTTACTGACATAATCCCAAATCCCACAATAGAAAAGCTGAAAGGCTTCGTTCAGGAGGACGGATTGTCCCGTGTATCATTCGCTATATGAAAATTATTTATTATATCCTGAGGTCTACAACTTCTTAAATCATAAATCGTAATTCCTTGTTCGATATTCTTCAATACCCCAGTGGATCGTTCGTTTTAAGAAAATTCTGTATTTTTACGCTGGAAAAAAGCGTTATGGCAAAAAGAGATGAGTTACGGGAAGAGATGGAGCGGCAGCGGGATGAGATCATCCGCCAGCGGAATGAGATCATCCAGAGCATCCAGTATGCCAGTCTGATACAGACCTCCTTGTTGCCTCAGAAAAAGCAAATAGACAAAGTGTTTCCCCGGAATTTTGTATTGTATCTTCCTAAGAATATTGTAAGTGGTGATTTTTACTGGATGGTGTCCCGGGGGCGCAAGGCCTATTTTGCTGTGGCCGATTGTACGGGACATGGCGTGCCGGGTGCGCTGATGAGCATTCTGGGGATTTCTTTCCTGAACGAGATTGTGACCCTGCGCGTCAACCTGCCTGCCAACCGTATCCTGAACCTGTTGCGTGAGATGGTCATGAAAGCCCTCCACCAGACCGGCGACAGTACCGAGGCCCTGGACGGGATGGATATATCCCTTTGTATTTATGACCAGGAGAAAAATATCCTTCAATATGCGGGCGCCAACCATCCGCTGTATATCATCCGCGGGGATGTGGTCATAGAATACAAACCCGATCGTATGCCTATCGGGGTGAGTGGCATAGAAGAACAGCCTTTTACCAACCGGTATGTGGAACTGAAAAAAAACGATACCCTCTATCTGTTTACAGACGGATATGTGGACCAGTTCGGAGGATCCGAAGGGAGAAAATTTAAGTTTGACCCTTTCCGGTCTTTGCTGCTGAAAATTGCCCGTTTACCCATGAAAACCCAAAAGAAAGTCCTCCTGGAGACATTCGAAGAATGGAAGGGGGAGTATATCCAGGTGGATGATATCCTGGTGATGGGAATAAAGATCCCTTAATGTTTCCGGATACGCATGGCAGGAATGAAAAACATTACATCAGAAAAAAATTGTAAATTGGACGCATGAAACTTTTGGCTTTCAGGATACGGAATTTCAGGTCGATCATCGATACCGGATGGCACACACTCTCTTCGGATAACATCACGGGGTTGATCGGACAGAATGAATCGGGTAAGACATCTATTCTCGAGGCATTGAACAGTTTTTATGACGGAAAGATATCGGAAGATACCTTACGCAGTGATCTGAGTATGCCCGTAGTGTCCTGTCTTTTCAGCGTTGATCATGATAACGAAATTGCAGACATTCTGAAGGAGAAGTTGTTGCCGGCCGGGGTGATAGAACAGATCCGGGCGGATAAATCCGTCAGCCTGGAACGGCAATGGAATGAGGACCTCTCATCGCGAATCCTGCTGGGCGGGGAAAAGGTGATGGCGCTGTTTGATCAGCATGATGAGGTGGTAGCTGCCAAAGATGCCCGGATAGAAGAGGCGATCAATTCCGTTTTACAAAAAAAGAAAGATGTAATTGCTTCTTTTCAGCAGGCTGAAAACGAAAGACTTGCCATAGAAACCAGACTGAATGATGCCAAGGCTACGGTCAATGAGATAAGCCGTGCATTGAAGGCAAAGGGGAAAAAAGATGCCGAGGAGAAAAAGAAACTCCAGAATCAGTTGGCTGCTTCAAAAAACAAAGTCAATGAGATAAAAAACCTGCTGAATGAGAAAAGCCAGGAGGTACAGAAACTGAATAAGGATGTGCAAGCTGTGGCTGAGGAAGCCCGTTATGCCGAGATGAGCAAGGAGGCCTGGCGCGAATTTGAGGCAATACAAAGAGAACAAAACGAAGTATTTGGAAGGTTGACCAACCTGCAGCGGTTGTATGATCATGCGCTGTCCGAAAAAGAAAGACGTGCCATCCAACTGGAGATGGATGGAGTAAACGACCGCTATATGAAACTCCTCAAGGAGTACGAACAGGCACGTGAACGGGCGATCAAACGCCGTCTTATGGCCTATAAGATACACGAAGGCCTTCCGCCGGCAGCCGCTGAAAAAGAAACCGAACGGGAGAAACCCCATATTAATCCTTTTTATACACGCCTGGAAGCGGGTAGTCTGATCATGGAGCACATCCCTGAATTCGTGATGTTCGAAGATTTCAGCAGCCTGTTGCCCAACCGGATCGACCTGGATGATATCCTGAACGGAAACGCTGCCACCGAAGGCTATAAGGCTGCCCGTAATTTTCTGGAAGTAGCCGGCCTGAATGAAGCCTTCTTCAGAGAGAGTAACAGCCGCATCCTGAAGCAGAAAATAGAGAAGCTGAATCGCGACCTGACGGTAGATTTTCAGGATTTCTGGCAACAGCGCATCGGTCGTCACAATAAGATCACCATCAATTTTGAGCTGGAGCATTACGATCACACTCATCCTGACAAGAGCGGTTTTCCCTATCTGGAGTTCTGGGTAAAAGACCGGCAGGAGCGTCTTTATCCCAAACAACGCAGCCGGGGGGTGCGATGGTTTCTTTCCTTTTATCTGGAGCTGAAAGCCGCCATATCCCACAAGGATTTCAAAGGGAAGGTGTTACTGATCGACGAACCGGGGCTGAGCCTGCATGCCCGGGCCCAGGAAGATGTGCTGAAAGTCTTTGAACACATCAAGGATAAGGTGCAGGTGATCTATACCACCCATTCCCCGCATCTGATAGATATCAAGAAACTCTATCGTCTTCTGGCGGTGCAGCGCAATATTCATAATGACGAGAATAGCGAAACGGAGGTCTTTGATGCCAAGTCGCTCACATCGGCTACGGCCGATACGTTGTCGCCCATCTATACGCTCATGGGCTCCCGGTTGTCGGAACAGCAGTTTATCCAGAAAAAGAACAATATTATCCTCGAAGATCTTACCAATTACTATTACTTCAGTGCGTTCCATGCCTTGCTGGGATATCCGCCCGAAGCATTCTTCCTGCCCGCCACGGATGTGTCCAATGTGCAAACCCTGGTGAACCTGCTGATGGGCTGGGGGCTTGAGTTTATCGTCGTTACCGACGAGAGTCCCGAGGGCTTGAAAACCTATCAGGATCTGAAAAAAAGTGTTTATGGCAATGACGATAATAAAATCCGGGAGAAAGTGATCCTGATGGAGGGGTTTCAGGGCGTGGAAGACCTGTTTTCAACCCTGGACTTTAAGAAACATGTCCTTCATCAGCGTATAGGCATTCCGGAGTCCAATTCCGATTATGTGCGTGACAATAAACTTTCCAGAACCCTCCTGGCCTCTGATTTTCTGAAATCGATTCAGGAAATGAAGATCACGGATTTTGATGAGGAAACCCGGGAGAATATCGAAAATGTTTTTCAGGCAATCGTGGAAAGGCTTCAGCCCTGATTTTATTTTCTGTAAAATGATTAATTTTGCCGGAAAAAGAACGATCTTATGAAAAATGTGTTTTCCGGCAAATGGGTATGGATTACGGGTGCTTCGTCCGGTATAGGAAAAGGCCTGGCCCTGGCGTTGGCGTCGCAGGGGGCCTCCCTGGTGCTTTCCTCCCGCAACCAAGAAAAACTTCAGGAGGTGAAGAAAACAATCAGCCTGGATGACGAACATTGCCGGATCGTGCCTTTGGATATGACAGACGAACAGGCTGTGAAAAAAGCGGCTGAGAAGGTGCTGAGCACGATCCCGCGATTGGATTATCTTTTTAACAATGCAGGCGTCAGTCAGCGGGGGTTGGTGCGGGATACCAGCCTTGAGGTGGACCGGAAGATTATGGAGGTCAACTACTTCGGTGCGGTGGCCCTGACCAAGGCAGTGCTTCCCGGCATGATCCGGAAAGGAGGGGGCCATATCGTGGTCACCAGCAGTATCGTCGGGAAATTCGGGTTTCCTTTAAGATCGGCGTATGCCGCTTCCAAACATGCTCTGCACGGCTTTTTTGAAACTTTGGAGGTAGAAGAAAAGATGAACCATATTGCCGTGACGATTTTGGTACCGGGACATATCCTTACGAACGTATCGGTCAATGCCCTGACGGCTTCGGGAGAAAAATACGGGAAAATGGATCCTGGCCAGGCAAAAGGGATACCGGTAGAGAAAGCGGTCATTAAGATTCTCAAGGGGGTGGCCCGTAAAAAAAGAGAAGTTCTTATAGGCAATGCGGAAATCTGGTCCGTTTACCTGAAAAAATATTTCCCCGGCTTGTTCTTTAAATTGGCCGGAAGAGTGAGTCCTGTTTAATTTTTAATACATGGGGTTGTGAAAAAGATTATTTTCGGTGGCATTCAACAAGTGGGTATAGGTGTTCGTGATCTGAAGGAAGCCTGGACCTGGTATCGCAGGTTCTTCGGAGTGGATGTGCGGATCTTTGAAGATGAAGCCACGGCCGAGCTGATGCTCCCCTATACGGGAGGCAAACCACGCAAGCGACATGCTGCATTGGCATTGAACCTGCAGGGGGGGGGAGGCTTTGAGATCTGGCAGTACAAAGACCGTGAGCCGAAACCTCCCGAGAAACCCGTTATGCTGGGAGACCTGGGAATATTCTCCGTTAAGATCAAAAGCAGGGACGTGACAGCCGCTTATGAGCATTTCAAAAAGATGGGAGGAGATCTTCCCGGGGAGATAAAAAAAGATCCGCTCGGGAATGACGTGTTTTTTATGAAAGATCCTTTTGGAAATTGTTTCCAGATCGTTCCCGGGACCGGATGGTTCCGGCGGGAGAAGAAAAAACCTACCGGGGCAGCCTATGGTGCCCTGATAGGCGTGTCGGAGATAGAAAAATCGCAGGAGTTCTACCGGGATATCCTGGGTTATGATCTGGTAGCCTATGACCGCGAAGGAGTATTTGAGGATTTTTCTTATCTGCCCGGCGGCGATAAACCGGTGCGCAGAATGTTATTGCAAAAAAGCTCGGGACCCCTCGGTATTTTCAGCCGGGTTTTCGGACCCAGCGAGATAGAACTGGTGGAGGCAAAATCCGGGAAACCACAGAAGATATTCCACGGGAGATACTGGGGCGATCTGGGTTTTATCCATCTTTGTTTTGATATTAACGGGATGGATGCCCTCCGGGAAACATGCCGGGAGAAAGGATATCCTTTTACTGTGGACAGCCAACGGGCACATGAAAACCACAGCTTTGACATGGGCGAAGCGGCCGGATATTTTTCGTATGTGGAAGACCCCGACGGTACCCTTATCGAATTTGTGGAGACACATAAAATTCCTGTCATAAAAAAACTGGGCTGGTATATTAATTTGCGAAAGAAAAATCCGGAGAAAAACCTGCCTTCCTGGCTGTTGAAAGCACTCCGTTTTAACCGGATACGGGATAAGAAATAAAGGCCATCGCGCAGGGTGTACTTTGTTTCGGAAAAATTTTGCAATACTGCCGGATCTTGGTAGTTTTGACAAAAGTCACAGGGAAACAAAATAGTTTTGGTTTTTGAATATTTTAACGTTGGATGCATGACGTCAGAAAGATATAAAAAAGGGAGCGTTGTTTCTGTAATTGTCTTTATGGTTGTTTTGCTGCTGTCCGGCGGATGCCTGTCCCGGAAGGAGAAAAACCCACCAAACATCCCAAAGGTGATTGCCTGTGTGCCGGGATGGAAAAACATTCAGGATGTGGGAATCCAGGCCACTTCTCTGACACATATCAATTACGCTTTTGTCCGGATCAAAAAGGACGGAACGCCTTATCTGGCCAACCCCCGGGATGAGGAAAACCTGTATTATCTTACCTCCCTGAAAAAGCAGAATCCGCAACTGAAGATTTTGCTTCGCGTGGGGGGATGGGATGGCTCCAAATATTTTTCAGATGTGGCACGAACCGATTCGTCGCGACGCAGGTTTGCCAGTCAGCTCGTGGTTATGGCGGCCATGTATAACATGGATGGCGTGGATATCGACTGGGAATATCCCGGCCATATCGGGGCGGGCAATCATTATCTGCCGGACGACCGGATAAACTTCTCCCTGTTACTGGAAGAATTGCGTGTTGCCCTTAACAGGATGGCTTTTCTGAGAAACGATAACCAGCATTATCTCCTGACCATTGATGCGGGGGCTACCAAAGACTGGCTGGATCATGTGGTTATTCGTGAAATCACAGGCGTGGTGGATTTTATCAATGTGATGACGTATGATTATTACGGCGAATGGGACAACAGAACAGGCCATGTCTCCAACCTCTTTGAGTCTTCCTGTGAACCGTACGGGAACTCCGTAAGTCAGTCCGTCAGGCTATTTGAGAAGGCAGGTGTTCCTCCCGGAAAAATAGTGATCGGCGGAGTGTTTTACGGTCGTTGGTGGAGCAGGGTGGATAAAGTCAACAAAGGGCTCTGTCAGGTTGCCAGGGGAAAAGGAGGCCACTGGCAGTATCATACCATCGCGGATTCTGTGTTGAAAATTCCGGATTATCATGCTTACTGGGATAAAAAGGCCAAGGCCCCGTACCTCTGGAATGAGAAAGAGGCGATTTTTGTGAGTTATGAGAATCCCCGTTCCCTGGAAGCGAAAGCCCGCTATGTGAGAAAGAATGACCTTGGCGGGATCATGATCCAGGAATATACCGGAGACCGTCATGGGGAGTTATTACAAGCGATTCACAAAGGATTGCACAGATAAATCCAATGGCTATGAAAAAGATCAGTAAAAGAGAATTTATCAGGCTGGGATCCCTGGGATTGACAGGTGCTGCCCTGGCGCCCTGGGCCCTGAACAGTTGCCGTCGGGGATATCATGCGAGGGTCCCTTCGTGGGTGTGGTATTCGGCCAAAAAAGAAGATAAAGAGATTGAGAAAGACCTGAAGTTTCTGAAAAAAGCAGGATTTACCGGGATCCTTTTTAAGGGAAGTGAGAAAAAAGTTGAGCGAGCGGCGACGCTGGCCCGTCAACTGGGGCTGGAGTTTCACGTGTGGATTATCTCCCTTATGGTGAATGACCCGGATATAGTGAAAGAACACCCCGACTGGTATGTGGTCTCGCGTGAAGGAAAATCGATCCTGGAACACCCTCCCTATGTGGGCTATTATAAGTGGTTGTGCCCAAACAAACAGGGCGTGACGGATTATATTTCGGAGCGGGTAAGCCGTCTGGCTTCCATGCAAAACGTGGATGGTGTGCATCTCGATTACATCCGTTTCCCCGATGTGATCCTGCCGGTAGGCCTGTGGAAAAAGTACAACCTGGTGCAGGATAAGGAATATCCGCAATTTGACTTTTGTTATTGCGATGACTGCCGGAAAAAATTCAGGGAGCAGGAAGGTGTGGACCCTCTGGATCTTACGGATCCTCCGTCCAACAAAGCATGGGTGCAGTTCCGTTGGGACAGCATCAGCCGTCTGGTCAACCATCTGAAAGAGGTGACGGAAGATCATGGTAAAAAACTGAGCGCGGCAGTTTTTCCTACCCCGGCCATTGCCCGTAAACTGGTGCGCCAGGATTGGACAAACTGGAACCTCGACGATATTTTTCCGATGATGTACCATAATTTCTATGAAAAGGATATTGACTGGCTGGAAACGGCAACAAGAGAAGGAGAAGAGGCATTGAAAGGCAAATTTCCCCTCTTCAGCGGACTTTTTGTTCCGGCCATCACCCCCGGCAGAATGTCCGCAGCAGTGGACTATGCTATGAAAGGAGGCGCACAGGGGGTCTGCCTGTTTAATTTCCGGGGGATGTCGGAAAAACATTGGAAGAATTTCCTGGTATAAAACGGAGCCTGCTGGATTGCCTGTTTGCAGCATGAATATGTTATTTATCTGTAACCCGTTCTTTAACTTTAATCATTTAATGGATCAGAAGAAATGAAGAAAATAAGTTTACCTTTACTGATGCTTTCCCTGTTGCTGTTTTCAGGATGCAATCATCCGAAAGGAAAAGCGGTGGAAAACAAGGTCCCAAAGAAAAAATCATTCTTCGAGCTGAAGATCCCGTTTGCTCCGCGCCATTACGTCTGTTACCGTACCCCGCAGAAAATAAAAGTGGACGGCATCCTGGATGAACAGGAATGGGGAGAAGCTCTGTGGACGGAATATTTTACGGATATTGAGGGATCGTTAAAACCGGCGCCCCGTTATCATACCCGGGTTAAAATGCTGTGGGATGACGATAATCTTTATATTGCCGCAGAACTGGAAGAGCCTGATATATGGGCCACCCTCCACCAGCGGGATACGGTTATCTTTTATGATAACGACTTCGAAGTATTCATCGACCCCGACGGGGATACGCACCAATATTACGAATATGAGATGAATGCCTTTGGCACATGGTGGGACCTGATGCTTATAAAACCCTATCGTGACGGGGGTCCTCCGGTAAACGGATGGGATATCCGCGGGTTGCAAACGGCTACGCATATTTACGGAACAATCAACCATCCCGGCGACAAAGATGAAAAATGGACCCTGGAGATTGCTATGCCGCTAAATATCCTGAGAGAATGTGCCCCGAAGCAGAACCCTCCGGTACCCGGAGATATCTGGAGAATTGATTTTTCCAGGGTCGAGTGGGATACCGATGTACGTGGCGGAAAGTATGTGGTGCGTAAAGATGCCGACGGCAAACGATTGCCTGAAAATAACTGGGTGTGGTCACCCCAGGGGATCATTAATATGCATGCTCCGGAAACCTGGGGGTTTTTGCTTTTTTCCGGAAATGTGGCCGGAACGGCTCAGACTGCTTTTGAGATGCCCGCAGACCAACAGGTAAAGTGGACCCTGCGAAATCTGTATTACAAGGAAAAACGTTATTTTAACAAAACAGGCAGGTTTACGACTTCTCTGGAAGAGTTGCAGGTGAACCCGGCTGTGTTTGACAGTTATAAAAAACTCCCGGAAATACAGATTACCGATCATCTCTATGAAATCACCCTGCCCGGAAGGGAAGAAAATACGCTCTGGCATATCCGTCAGGACGGGTTGACCTGGAAGACGGAGAATTGAGAAGGGAGAAATGTTGTAGGGAAGGCCCTGCGTGGTCGTACAGAATGTTGATAAACCGGAAGATATAAAATGTTGAGTATGAAATTACGTGTGTTTGGAGAGAAGAGATGGCTTTTGTTGTGTTTGGTTGCGGTGAATAGTATATCCCTGCGGGCCGGCGACATCAAAGTTCTGACACGACAGGATTATTATACTACGGAAAAAAAGAGCGAGGTTCTTTTTTATCTGGAGAATACGGCTCCGGGGCAGTCTTTTTCAGGGGAGATCTATCTGGGAAACGACCGATTGATGACCCGTTTTTCCCTTGCGGGAGGGATGAACCGTATTCCGGTGGATATCTCCGGTTTTCAGCAGGGAGAAACGCCCTTAAAATGTGTGGTCAGGAGAGACCGGGACAGCCTGGTGCTGGATACGCTGGTCATGGTTAAGGTTTTGCCGCCCAAAGCGAACGCAGTAAAGACGGATCGTTTGACGGGAAGCCTGATCGTGCAAGGTTTGCCGTTTATCCCTTTCGGTTTCTATGCTTACTCTCCGGTGTATCCGACCCTCCCGGAAGAAGAGGTGGTGCGCGGGTTCAATATGATGTCTCCTTATCAGAAGATAGAGAAGAAGACTTTCCGGCAGCGCAAAGCCTATATGGACCGTTGTGCTGCTCTGGGGATGAAAGTCAATTATAATCTGCTGAGTGTAGCCGGTGGTGGGGGTGTGGGATCGAAGATGACAGCCTCGGATGAAGAGAAAAGAGAACGTTTGATCCATGAAGTTCTGGCCTTTAGAGATCACCCGGCGCTGCTGGCCTGGTATATCGCCGATGAGCCGGTGGGACAGGGGAAGCCTCCCGGACCCCTCGTCGAAACTTACAACCTGATCAAAAAACTGGATCCTTATCATCCGGTGACCATGGTTTTTATGACACCGCAGAAAGCATATCGCTATGCAGGGGCCATGGACATTGTAATGGCCGATCCTTATCCTATCCCCAGCCGGCCGGTGACAGAGGTGGAATATGTCAGCAAGCTTCTAAAGAAAGCTTTGTATCCGGAAAAACCTCTCTGGATCGTCCCACAGGCTTTCGGAGGAGCGGAAGTATGGCAAAGAGAACCTACCCCGTCCGAGCTGCGTGTTATGACCTACCTGGCTTTGATCAACGGCGCCCGGGGGATACAATATTTTGTCCGTAACGGATTGAATGGGTTTCCCAAATCGGTGGCTGCCTGGGATGAGTGCGGAAGGATAGCGCTGGAAACTGCAGAGCTGACCCCATGGTATTGCGGGGGAGAAGAAGTACAGAACCTGAAGACGGAAAACAAGGATGTCAGGATAACAGGATGGTGGCGCGATAGTAGCCTGGTGTTGGTCTGTGTCAATACGGTAAACCGGCCGGGATCTTTGCGGATCGTGCTACCCGACACCCTGAAGGCCCGGACGGCAGAGGTGATGTTTGAAAACCGGGATGTGGAGATAAAGAACCATATCCTGCCGGAGATGATAGATGCCTTTGGAACACGGGTGTATAAGATTGCGCTGAAGAAAAAAGCACCGGAAGAAAAGGATAACGGTCCGGAGAATATGATCGTGGATCCAAGTTTTGAGTACCTGCCTATCCCCGGCGTGCCGTCAGCAGCCTATGCCCGTGCCGGGAAAGACCGGGGAGCTACTTATTTTGTGGACTCCAGGGTCTCTCACACCGGCGATCACGCCGTAAGGATGGTGACCCCGCAGGATGGAAAAGGAGCCGGACTGTCCTTTTTCCCTGCCTACCTGGATTACGGTCGTACCTACCGCTTTACCCTATGGGCCAAAGCAGCACCACCCCTGGTGATACCGGAGAAAAGAGGATTCCTCTACCGCCTTTTCCACCCGAAGCCGGCACCCCCGGTCCCCCGGTTTGTCTTATCGGCGGCAGGCACACAAAAAGCCTTCGACCTGACACAAGACTGGCGGCAATATGAGATGTTCATTACACCGCAGGACCCTTCCCAGGCTGTGCAGAGAGTATCTGTTTCCCTTTATCTGGATACCCGGGGAACAGCCTGGTTTGATGACCTGGAACTGGTGCCGGTGATAGATATGGAAACCTCGGTGCGCCAACCCGGCCGCAATCTGGAAGTGTCACTGCATACGAATATGGACCGTGCTGTGATCCGGTATGACCTGACAGGGAAAATGCCGGATGCTGCTTCGCAGGGTTATACAGGGCCGTTCCCTGTTTGGAGAGATGCCGATATTGTGGCAGGAGTGTTCCGCTACGGGGAACGCTTGGGAACCTACAGGCAATCTGTCGTGGTGCATAAAGCCCTGGGAAGAACGCCGGACCTGGAGCGGCTTTTCTCGGCCAGGTATGATGCCGGAGGATTCGGAGGCCTTACTGACGGTCTCGTGGCACAGGCTAATTATAAGAATCATGCCTGGCAAGGGTATAACTATGTCGATCTGTCCGCAACGATAGACCTCGACTCTTTGCAGGAGATAGACACCCTGGAGTCGCATTTTCTGCAGCAGTCGAAAGTATGGATATTTTTTCCCCGGGAAGTGACTTTTTTTGTTTCCCGGGACGGAAAAGATTATTCCCCGGTCTATCGCTATCAGCCGGATTCGCTCTCTGACGCCGTGGGTCCGGAGATACTTTCGGTGACATGGAGGGGCGGACCGGTACAGGCACGTTTTGTGCGGATGGTGGCAAAGAATATGGGGATCTGTCCCGATTGGGCGCCGGGAGCCGGCGAGAAAGCCTGGATGTTTTGTGACGAGGTCATCGTTAAATAAAGGCCCGCAACGGAACGGTGCAGGAATTGGATAGGGAAATGGTATCTTTATCTTCTATTATAAAAAACATATACGTCATGTCTCGAAAAACATTTTTTATGTATGTCCTGTCCGCGTTGCTCTTTTTGACAGGATGTCACAAGACGGTTCCCTTTTCCGATACGGGAGGCATATCCTACCTGAAAGGATATGGTAAAAGTATTTCCGGAGAGGTGTTGAGATATCATTCACCCCAGCCGGAAGCCACGGATGCTCTGCTGGTACGCAGCCTGGAACGTAACCAGTATATCGAGTGGGAAACGGCCCCTGTCCCGGAAACCTTTGCCGGCGATACGGCTCGCTTTCTGTGGCTGGCAGCCATAGACGTGAACAAGGAACAACACCGTTTCGACCTGTTCATGAATGGAGATTCTGTCTTGTCTTTCCGCAATCCTCCGGATCAGCATCAAAAAGAATGGCTGGTCAAAGGAGAAAAAGGTATTCAACTCTTGTTCAGAAGTGTAATGGTGGATAAGCACGGCGATCTGATGGGATACATGACCTTATCCGTGCCCGCCGGTCTGGTGAAAAAAGGCACTCCTCTGCGTCTGAAAATCATGGGAGAAACTGCGGGGAGCAGGGTGTGGTATATGACCTACCGTTATGGGGTGCAACCCAAACTGGAGATCGAAGGACAGGAGGCGGTGGTATGGCACCGGGGGAAGAAAATGAATATGATACGTGTGGATCTCGTACACCTGGGTGACACCGAAACCGTGGAGGTAAAGCTGGGGAAAGAGGGTTCCTTCAGGAGCATGGCTCCGGGACTGAATACCTGGCGTTTTTATGTTCCGGTTGTTAAAAAGAAAAAGAGACTGTTTTTCGGTATCCGTCAGGATCACAAAGTGCTGGCCGGGGAATATATTGAAATCAAACCTGTGCAGGAGAAAACAATCTATCTGTTGCATCATTCGCATGTGGATATCGGTTATACTCAGGTTCAGGCGGAGGTACAACGGATACAGTGGAATAACCTGGAGCGGGCCCTGCGGTATGCAAAAGAGTCCGCTAATGATCCGGAAGAAGCACGTTTCAGGTGGAATACCGAGGGGATGTGGCCCATGGAGACTTATCTGCATCATGCTTCAAAAGAAAAAAGGGATGCTATGATCGATGCCATAAAAAAAGGATGGATAGAGCTGAATGCTTTGTATGCCAATGAGCTTACCGGCCTCTGCCGGCCGGAGGAGCTGATGCGGCTGGT
The DNA here is from genome assembly GCA_024762655.1 of Bacteroidales bacterium. Taxonomy (GTDB): domain Bacteria; phylum Bacteroidota; class Bacteroidia; order Bacteroidales; family VadinHA17; genus DRPN01. The sequence goes on along the minus strand of JANTHB010000015.1, from coordinate 36,625 downwards.
AGAGCCGGCCAGACGCCTGGCCGATTCGATCGGAGTACCTCTCAATGCTGCCATGATCAGCGACGTGCCGGGATATACATGGGGGCTGGTGCCGGTGCTGGCACACAACGGTGTGCGTTACTTATCAATAGGAACCAATACTTTTGACCGCATCGGTCATATCATCCCGGATCTGGGAGATAAACCTTTTTACTGGGAATCCCCCTCGGGCAAGGGCAGGGTCCTCTGTTGGGTGCATGGAAAGGGATACTCCATGTTCCACGGAGCCCTCGAGAACCATACGCTGGAGAATGCGCTGCGTCCGAAAGAAATATTTGCTTACCTGAAAGAATTGAAAGAAAAAAACTATCCTTATGATATGGTGGCTTTGCGCTATAATATCGGATCGGATAACGGACCGCCGGATTCGTTGCTGCCGGAGGCGGTCAAAAAATGGAATGAAAAATATGTTTCCCCGAAAATGGTCATAACCACGGTGAGCCGGTTGTTTGGGACGTTTGAGAAGAAATACGGGAAGGATCTGCCGGTGCTGCGCGGCGACCTGACGCCTTACTGGTCGGACGGCGCTTATTCTTCAGCCCGCGAAACGGAGATAAACAGTGCCAATGCCAACCGGATCGTGCAGGCTTCGACCCTTTTCAGTATGTTTCATCCCGACCGCTATCCGGAAGCGGCTTTTTACAATACATGGAAGAATATCCTGTTGTACGATGAGCATACCTGGGGGTCATGGAACAGTATCAGCGAACCGGAAAGTCCCTTTACGCTGAGCCAGTGGGCTGTCAAAAGGAACTTTGCCATCAAAGCCGGCGAACAGACTAACGTACTGCTGAAAGAGTCCCTCTCCGGAGAAAATTCCGGAGGAGAGGACCGTATCACTGTGTTGAACACCCTCTCATGGAAAAGATCGGGGAGGGTCACGCTGCCGAACAAAGGCAGAGGAAAAAATATTGAAGTGACAGATGAACACGGACGGCTGGTGCCGTGTCAGAGAAACAGGGACGGGCGCCTGGTGATTTATGCCAGGGAGGTGCCTGCTTTCGGATGGAAAACCTACCGGCTTCACGGGAAAGCGAAATCTTCTCAGAAATCTGCCGTACGAAAAGATCCGTGGGTGCTGGAGAATGATTCCCTGAAAATAACCGTGGACAGGAAAACCGGGAGTATCGTTTCTCTTCTGGTGAAAGACTCCGGTGCCGAGCTCTCCGATACCCTGTACGGGCAGGGGCTCAACGGGTATGTTTACGTACGGGGTCGTAAGCCGGATCATCCGCAGAAGCCGGCCCCACCAAGATTGTTGTATGCTGTCGACGGACCGGTATATCAATCGGTCGTGCTTTCATCCGGGGCGGCGGGCACCAACGGTCTGCAGCGTGAAATACGGCTCTACAGGGAAAGCAACCTGGTGGAGATCATCAATACGGTGGATAAGAAAAAGATCTACTTCCCCGAGTCGGTATTTTTTACGTTTCCTTTCCGTCTCCCGGAAGGACGTACTTTGATGGATATTGCCTGGGGAGCATACCGTCCTGAGACAGACCAGTTGCCCGGAGCCTGCCGCAATTATTTTACCGTTCAGAACTGGGTGGATGTGTCGGATGAAGAAAAAGGGATCACCTGGTTTACGCCGGATGCCCGTATGGTGGAACTGGGCAGGATCACTACCGATGCCAACCTGGTCGGCTGGCTGGAGCACGTGCAGGAACCCCGGCAGAATATTCTGTCCTATGTAATGAATAACTATTGGGGTACCAATTATCTGGCAGCCCAGGTAGGGAAAACCGTCTTCCGGTATTTTATGATCCCTCACAAAAAGTTTGATCGTGCACGGGCTAAAAAACAGGGCATGGAGACCGGTCAGCCTTTGCTGGCTATCAGCGGAGCCCCGGCAGGAAACAACCTGCAGGTGCTGCCGGTACCGGAAAATGACCTGATGGTAACCTGGGTTCAACCTCTGGAAAACGGCTGGTTGATGCGTCTGTTCAATCCTTCGGGGAGTGAGCTCCCGCTCCGGCTATCCCGGGGGAAAGCAGTCCGCAGAAAGGTATATGTCACCGACCCGCTGGGCGTGAAAAGGAAAGAAATCTCCGGGGAGCTTGTCTTAAAACCTCTGGAGATCGTTACGCTGCAGATTACGGAAGCCCGGTAATTTTACAGGATGAAAGAATAAAAAATGTTTTTGTACCCCGGAATACATCCTTTTATGCAAAAAGGAGAGAGTAAACGTATAGCAGGTAGATCTTCTTATGCAGGCATGTTACTGCTTGCCGGAGTGCTGGCTTTGTGGATGGCCTCGTGCACAAAAGAAAAAAAGACAGAGGTGCCGGTACGTGAAGATCTGACAGAGCCGGTATGTAAGAGCCCGTTTACCCCGAAAGAAGCGCCCTCGCACGTGGTGGGGTTTTATCCTTATTGGGCGGAGGATATTTTCCCCGTTTCTTCCGTGCATTGGGAGGAAATCACCCGGGTTGATTATGCTTTTGCTTCCCTTTCCCGTGAAGGACATCTGGTGACAGACCACCTGGACATGACCGGTGTTCTGGCAGATGAGGCTCATGCCCATGGGGTGGAGGTTTACCTGTCGATAGGAGGGGCTACCGATTCGGATAATTTTCCTTATGTTGCCGTGGATAAAACCCGCAGAAACCGGCTGGTCCGGGATATAAAAAATTATGTGTTTGCCAATTGCCTGGACGGAGTGGATATTGACTGGGAGTTCTGGAACGGTGCGGCCACCAATACGGTGCTCCCGGAAGAGAGCAATGCCCTGGTGACCCTCCTGGCTGAATTGCATGAAATACTAAGTCCTTTCGGGATAGAGTTATCGGTGGATTTGTACCCCACCGACTGGGGAGGAAAGCATTACCTGGACGGGATCACGGATTACGCCACTGGTTTGCAGGTGATGGCTTATGACTTTAGTGGTCCCTGGAGCAACCCGGGCCCTCATGCTTCTTACGAAGATGCTATCGGTCAGGGTAGCGGGGCAGATGCCACCGGACTGGCCTACTGGATCAATTACCGCGGCTGGCCGGCAGAAAACATCCTGCTGGGCGTCCCTTTTTACGGGAGGGATTTTTCCAACAACGGGAAGGGGATTACCTACCGGACTATCCTGCAGAAATATCCGGATGCTTACGACCAGGATCAGGTGGATGATATCTATTACAACGGCAGGATCACCATGGGCAGAAAAGCATCTTATGTGTGGGATCACCATGTTGGCGGGATCATGATCTGGGAACTGTCGCAGGATACTTTTATCGACTCCCTGCGTCTGCTGAAGGTGATCAGCGATACGTTGCTGAAATAAAAAAAACCGTTCACCCAGAGGTGAACGGTTTTTTTTATAGAAATCAGGTATTATTTGGACGATTTGGACCACCATAGCGGGGTGCCCTGTACATCCGGGCCCTGACGGGTGATGGCTTCCTGCAGGTTTTCGCCGTTATTGTTATAGGCAGCATTGCCGTAACGCATACGTTGTGGCAATACCCCATTGTCGTCGCCCAGACCGAAGATAACCGGGTCGGAAACACCCTGGGCCATTTCCACAGGATACCCGTTTTTACGAAGGTCAGCCCATCCTTCAAAACCATCGGTGTAATGAGCGATCCATTTCTGTATCTCGATCTTCTGGAGATTTTCTTCCTGGGTTCCGTCAAGGTGAGCCAACGAAGAGTTGGTGAGATAATCGTCGATATCGGCATCGCTGACTTCCCACAGCTTCATAGCATATCGGATTCCGTTCTGGAACAGCTCTTCGGCATTGCCTGAAGCCAATCCTCTTTCAACAGCTTCGGCACGCAGAAAATAAGATTCCGCGGTGGTAAGGATAATTTCCGGGAAGATCGGCTTGCCCTGGTTCTTTTTCTGGATAACCCACTCCGAAGGGGTGGACCAGAACTCATATACGGCAAAAGGATAGGTCTTGCTGTTCAACCGTGGCGGCTGGCCGATATAGTATTTGTTCTCAGGAATAGAGATCTGTACACTGTCGGTCCAGTCGGTGAAGGTCATATCCCCGCCGGTAGCATCTTCCAGAACACCTCTCAGGTAATTGATCCGTGCCGGGAAGTTATCGTAGCCTTCTTGGTTTTCCGACTGTTTCGGGCGTTTCAGAACAAAGGTGCCTCCCGGAGCGGGCTGGGCATACTTGGGCAGACGGGGGTCGTTGTATTTGCTCATGTAGTCTATAAGATATTTCCCCATGGTCCAGTTGGAGCCCAGACCGAAATTCCACCATATATCACCATAGCAGGCACTTCCCCACTGGGATATTTCATTGTCCTTGGGTAAGAGGGCATTGTCACTTTCATCATCGAGGAAGGCCCCGAGGGTGAAGGCCGAGTTAACCACGCCGCTCACCCAGTCGGCACCGGGAGCTCCGTAAGCACGCATGGCAATGCGCAGCTTCAGGGTATTGGCCAGTTTTTTCCATTTCTGCAGATCGCCGTGGAAAATGATGTCATTTTCCCCCAGATCCTGCACCCCGTCGCCGGTACGCTGATTATCTCCAATGGTGGCAATGGCCTCATCAAGCATGGTGAGGACCCCCTGGTAGATATCGTTCTGCGTATCGAATTTGGGTTGCTGGATGTCCGGATTTCCTGCTTCGGAAAAAGGAACTTCGCCAAAGACATCCGTGAACATCTGGTAATAAAGGCTTTTGATGATCTGTCCCACGGCATACATCAGGGGGTTTTCAAAGTCCCCGCCCTGGTCGGTCAGACGCATGAAGTTGTCAATCTGGCTGAAATAGCCTTCCAGCCAACCCCAGGTAGCATCCGTATATCCGGAAGAATAATGATAACCCAACTCGTCGGACCACCAGCTACCTTTAAATCCAAAGGTGAAATAACCGGCATAACGGTCGGTGTGAATCAGGTGAGCACGCCAGTAAGGATAACGGTTGGGTGCGTATAATTGATATTCCGGATTGGTAATGAAATACCGTGCACTTGCTTCGTCAGGATAAACAGCATTCGGGTTCTTGTTGATCTCCACAAAATCCTTTGTACAGGAAGCTAACCCGAGAATGAAAAAGATGGTTAGAATATATTTAAGTGTTTTCATTTTTATACCTTTAATGGTTAAAATTTAATGTTTACGTTGAACCCATAGCTTCTTGTCGTAGGCAGGGTGAAGTAAAGAATTCCCTGCGCATAGTTACTGGTACTGTAACTGGAGATAGGATCGAAGTTCTCAATCTCTTTATACAGGAATCCGAGGTTCCGGGCGATGAATCCCACCGAAACGGACCCCAGGAAATTGTTTTCGAACAACTTCTTGGGCAGGGTGTATGTCAGGGACAATTCACGCAGCATGACATAAGTCTGGTTGTACACGTAGTTGGAAGCAATACCTGATACGGCTCCCCAGTACTGTTGTCCGGTGATCTGGGTGGTGTTCTCCGTCCATACGGGGTTGTCCGGGGTGCCTGTGTTGTAAACGGCATCCAGGGTGACCCCTTCTCTGTATTGCAAAGTTCTGTCCGTTACACCGGAAGCATCAAGAGAGGCGTCGGTACCTGAGAAGAGTTGTCCGCCAATGCGGGTGTCGATCAGGGCATTCAGGGAGACTCCCTTGTACCGCAGGGTGTTGGTGATTCCACCCACCCAGTCGGGCTGGTAATTTCCAAGATATACCTTATCCGACGTAGCCAGCGGGCGGCCCTGGGCATCCACAACCAGACGTCCGTCGTCGGTACGTTTCCAGTCGGTGCCATACATATCTCCGAAGCCACCGCCTACCGTAGCCTGTACCACCACGTTTCCTGCATTGGTGGTACTGAAGATATAGTTGTCTACTCCTTCAATCAACTCATCCAGGGTGTTCTTGTTATGAGAAAAGTTAACCGAAATATCCCAGGAAAAACCGTTGGAATAAACCGGTGTACCTCCAAGCATGATTTCAAACCCTTTGTTGGTCATCTGGCCTACGTTACTACGGAAATAACTGTATCCGGTAGAGGGGGAAACAGGAACATCCATAATCAAATCATTGGAAGTGATATTGTATACGGAGAAATCTCCGTAAATCCGGTTCTTGAACATCCTGAATTCAGCCCCGAATTCCAGTGATTTGGTCTGCTCGGGTTTCAGGTTCGGGTTCATCTTCACCGATGGACGGCTCAGGGTCGTCAGCCCGAGATACCCGTTTTGCTGCAGGTTGTAAAAAATATCCAGCTGATAAGGTCCGGTATCACTACCTACCTTGGCCCAGCTACCTCTGACTTTCAAAAGATCAAGGAAGTTGGCATCCGGATCAATGAACTTATTCAGCAAAGCAGATAAACTAACCGAAGGATAGAAATAGGACCAGTTGTCTTTAGGTAAAGTGGAAGACCAGTCGTTTCTACCCGTCAGATCCAGGTACAGGAAATTGGCATACGAAAGGGAGGCCGATCCATATAATGAGTTTACCTTTTTGGTCCGCAACGGCGTATAGGAAGGAATCAACTCACGGGCACTGGCGGTAGTGGTCTTGGTGGGGATTTTGAAATCATCCCCGTAGATACCCATGCTCTCATAAGTGTTGGTACGCATGTTCCCTCCGAAATTGGCCGACAGATTAAAATTGCTTCCCAGGTTCTTATTGAACAATAACAGGAAGTCTGCGTTGGTTTCGTTGGTGTTATACGTACGGTAGTTAAAGCGTCCCGTGCTGTAAAACCAGTGTCCGTATTGATTGACGGTTTCGATTTTCTGGGAGACAAAGTCGGTACCGATTCTTACGAAAGCAGACAGCCAGTCGGTAAATTCATAGGTAGCTTTGGCAAACCCGAGGGTACGGTGACGTGTATCCTTGTTTATATCATGGTATTGTACCCAGTAAGGATTTCCATTGGTCCCGTTGGTATAGGTTCTTACCGAATAGTCGGGATTCTGGTAGTCTTTCAGATCGTTGATGTCCAGGTTTCTGGGGATGTCGTAGAGATAAGCCATAACCCCTTCAGTTCCCTGGAAAGGTCTTTGATTGGCTTCCTGGACAAAATAGGTCACTTTGGTATCTACCGTAAGTTTTTTCGAAACATGGCCCACGGCCCTGACATCAAAATTGTTCCTGTCCAGTCCGGCATTCGGAAGGATAGATTTGGCGTGGTTGTTTGTATAGGAAAAACGCAGAGTGTATTTGTCGCTGCCTCCTTCCAGAGCTACGGTATTGACCAGGTTGCTCCCGGTTTCGAAGAAATTCTTCACATTATCCGGTTGGGCCACATAGGGGCGTGTTTCGCCGGTCCAGTAGATTTGCTGTGAACCGTCCATTTTGGCGCCCCAGGAGCCGCCGTAGTTTCTCAGTTCATTAACATCCGTGTAGGTGTTTCCATCCGAACCTTGTCCGTATTCGTTCTGGAATTTGGGTAAAAGCAACGGATTTTCGAAAGTGGTGGAGGAACTGAAGGATACCCCTACGCCTTTTTGGGCCTTTCCTTTCTTGGTAGTGATCAGGATCACACCGTTGGCCGCTCTCGATCCGTACAAAGCAGCGGCATTCGGCCCTTTCAGAACCGTGATCGACTCAATATCGTCCGGGTTGATGTCCGAAACGCCGGTACCATAGTCGTCCCGGCGGTAGTTGGCTGTTCCCGAACCGTTGGCGCTCCCGAAACCTGAGTTGTCAATAGGTACGCCATCCACTACATAAAGAGGCTGGTTGTTCCCCGTCAGTGAGTTGTTTCCCCGGATAACGACCCTGGTGCCTCCACCGGGACCGGAAGGGGACTCGGTGATGACCACTCCGGCAACACGCCCGGAGAGAGAGTTTACCACATTACTTTCCTTAACCGTGGATACCTCCCCGCCGCTCAATTCGGAAACGGCATATCCCAAAGCCTTTTTCTGCTTGGATATACCCAGAGAGGTTACAACTACTTCGTCGAGTTCTACATTGGCCGGCTCCATGACCACATCGATAACACTTTGGTTGCCGATCTCAATCTCTTTGGTGGTCATTCCGACAAATGAAAAAACCAGCACCTTTGCATCAGCAGGAACCTTCAGTGTATAGTTCCCATTCACATCTGTAATGGTTCCCATAGTGGTTCCCTTCACCATAACACTCACACCGGGAATAGTGGATCCGTCTTCTGAAGATGTCACTTTCCCCGTGATCGTTTTCTCCTGTGCTACAGCACTTCCAAGAAATGCTATAAACACCATTAGCACTAGTAAGAATTTTTTGTCCATAAATCAATAGTTTTAGGTTATTTATTAAGAACACTTTTGCACTTTGCAGGAGAACGAAAAGCGCGTTATTCCTGCAAAGCGTAGGCAAATTTATAAAAATATTTCAATACATGTCAATAATGTATGGATATTCATGATCAAAAAAAACCGGCGTATCCGTAAGATACTCCGGCTGTGCAGAATAAGCTAAATGATTTTTTTTATTAATGCAGATCCACCGTTCCGTACCTGGATTTGATCTTTACCGTGGAGGATGAATTCCGGTCTTTTCCGATAAATCCGTGGATTTCCGAAGAATTGTTTTTCGTGATCCGGCTGATGCGGTCCGAGTCGGGATAATGGATCGCACAGTAGGAAGTGTTTCCCGTAAGGCGGTAGGAGGCTCCCGAATCGATATCCAGCTTGATGTGACCGTATTCATTGTCCACCTCAATGGATGAAAACCCGGGAGGCACGTTATCCACATCCACCCCGGTGTATCTTGTGTCCAGCATGATTTTTTTGCTTACTTCATCGGCTTCAATGTCTCCGTAACCGGCTTCCACAATCAGATTGGCCAGTTTTCCGAAACGGTAGGTATCGTATTTCGACTCCAGGACGACCGAGCTGACATCGCCGGTATAAAGTTTGGAATATTTGGTTTCGCCGGCAAGGGCCCTGGCATGGTTGATTTCAAGACGCGAATATTTGAGATTCAGCATCAGCCAGTTGGCTTCTTCAATTTTCCCCTTGGAATAAGCCAGGATAATATTGTTCAGGGGCTTATGATTACCCTGTGTAAGTTTGTTGATCTTCAGGTGCCCGTAACGGATCTCTATATTTACTTTTCCGTCTATTTCATTGATGAATGCATCTCCGTATTTATTCAGCAAATTATAATTGATCCGGGCTGGGGCATGGATGGTATAGTCAATGCTGAATTTTTTTTCATTCCCCCACAAATTCCTGCCGTAACGGGAAAAATCATTGTCAATAACGGTAACAGCGGAAATATTGTCATCCTGGCTGTTAAAATCCACCTTCAGATACCCCAGCAATTTTTGCGCTTTCTCCCGGTCCGGATACTCTACCGTAATCGTCACGTCTATGGCAATGGAATCTTTCTCCCAGTTTTCCAGGTTAACATCCCCGTACTTGTTCCGGATGCTTAAAACCGTTTTTTGCGAAGCAGGATAGCTTTTGTGATACTTTTTGATAACCTGGTCGGGAGGGAGCGCCCCCACCGATGAGGTTACCGCAACCAGGACTATCCCGATAAGTCCTGTACTAAAGATTCGTTTTTTCATGGCTCTTCGGTTTATTTTGATTCTGAATTTGAGATAATTGATTTATGATGGTATTCATTGCATTGAGTTTGGTCTGATAATATTCGATCATTGCCTGCAGGATACGTTCGTCTCCCGGATTCATTTTCAGATCTTTTTGCAACTGAGAATAAACAGAGTCCATGCTCCGGAGTTCTTTCAGGATGATTTGTTTCTGGAGGGTGTCTCCGACAAATTTCATGTGCTTCAGTTGATTGTATTTCTGACTAACCTGTATGGCATAGTAGTTTTCCGCTTCTTTAAATTCTGCAATCTGAGGATCTTTGGCAGGCGAAGGCAACAGGTTCGTATGTTCCAGTATCCACAATCCGGAGAGGATGAACAACAGGGTTATCCCAGCTATTCTCAGCACCGGACGGGCTCTCATTATGAATGATCGTCTGCCCCGGCGATTCAGTTTTTTCATGAAACGTTCACCGTGACCTTCCGGGGCATCCACCTCAAAATCTTCCCGGTGGGTTTGTATGTATCTGTTCAGTTTATCCATAACTCATGCTGGTTTTTAATAATTCTTTCAGTTTGTGCCGTGCCCGGGAATATTGTGACCGGGAAGTGGCATTGCTGATTCCTAAAATTTCGGCTATTTCTTCGTGATCGTATCCTTCAAAAAGATAAAGGGTCAGGATGGTACGGTAGCCTGGCGGCAATTGTTCCAGAGCTTTCCGGATTAGCCCGGGATCATGGGACGGTTCATCTTCCGGCTCTTCCGCTGCAGTATGCATAAGAGGCTGGGATTCTATATCTTCGAATTCAACGTGCTTCTTGCGGAGGCTGTCCAGAGATTTATTGACAACAATTCTTTTCAGCCAGGCTCCGAAACTCACTTCTTCCTTGTAATGATCAATTTTTTCAAAAGCCGAAAGAAAGGCTTCCTGCATGATGTCTTCTGCTTCCTGTGTGTCGTTCACAATACGTAAGCTTGTATTGTACATAGCTTTGTAGTATAGTTTATATATCTCAAACTGTGCCTGCCTGTTCTCCTCCCTGCACTGGTCAATAAGATCCTGGTGAATATTCGTGTATTTATGTTCTGCCATACTCATTGTCCGGATAAAAGACGATGAAAAAGTACCGGCGTTGCATCTTCTCATAAAAGAAAATGCAACCCGGAATAAAGTCAATCGCTACTAAAGGTATGAAAAAAATCAGCGAACCATCATCTTGGCTGTAAACATTTTATCCTTTAAGATGACTTGTATCAGATAAATCCCTTTGTTTTTAAGGGTCACCGGTATGCTGAGGGTCTGGCCGGCAGCAGACGGGGGCAGGGGTTGCCTAAAGATCAGTTTTCCGTCACCGGAAAATATTTTTATCCGGCTGGAGGGAGGGATATCCCGGTAAAACAAAAGGTTGAAATCTCCCCGGTTGGGGTTAGGAAATACTACAAAAGTCTTTTCCACGCTTTTTGTCCTGATGTCTCCGATACCCAGGGGACTGTCATAAAGGGTAAGATAAAAAGTGCCGGTTGTATTCCCTCCGCTGCCGTCCACCTGAACCCAGTATTTTTTTCCGGGAGTAAGATCCGTGAGTGCCTCTATGGCTGCTGCAAACTGCATATCCTGGTCATGGTAGTCGTCATTGGCAGCCAACAGGGTATAATTCCCGGCCAGCAGGCTGTCGGGAGAAGCAGCATCATAAACAGCAATCTGGTTGTCAAATCCGCGTGAGTCAATAGAGGCGCTGCCCCCGGAGGGCGCAGTGAAGAAAAACCACACCGAATGGGCCAGGTACCCTTTTCCGGTTCCGAATTCATCACACCATGTGCTGTCTGTATTGCAATCCCCGGCAGGTGGAAGCGGCTCGTGCTCCTCAACGGTAGCTTCATAATCAACGAACGGGCCGTTATCTCCGTATACCAGCGGAAGGGCATACCGGATATTGTCATTTGGCCAAACCGTGATGGCGAGGGTGTCGGTATCGGAGCAGCTGCCCTGTTGGCCGTATAAGGTGTATACAACATTGGTGTCTGGAAAAACGGTGATCTTATCGCCGTACAAAGTGTCCTGCCCCGGTGAAGAAACCCACGTATAGTTATCGGCACCGCCGGCTGTCAGCTCGGCGGGATTGCCGTGCCAGTAATATTGGCTGAAATTGGTTTTTATTTTTATGTCAATGGACGAGACGGCTTTTACATAAGCCTTCCGTGTCAGGGTGTCTGAATTTCCCCCATAGAAAACAATCAGGGTAATGTCTTTATCGCCGGGCGTGTTGAAAGAGACCCGGACGGTATCCTCGTTTTTCACAGTATGCGGCGTGCCGTCAGGATCAAAGGTCCAGATCAGACTGTCCAGTATGCCGGGATATTTATTGTAAAAGGTAAAATCACTTTGTACACAGGACGAGAGCCGGTCTCCGGTGAATTCGGCATACAGGGACATGGTGTCGGGGATAAATATTTTTGTTTCCCACAACCCCCGGCCATAAGTGCCGGCGCGCAGCAGGCTGTCCGGGTAATAGATCTCCATTTCGTTTACGATAACATTGGGGAGATTGCCGCTGAAGTCCTTCCAGACCTCCATGCTGTTGTCCCTGACATATACACCCAGGTCAGTACCCACGTAAAGGGTGGCATTGCTGTTGTTCTGATACAGAATACAGTTGGCCGGTACATTGGGCAGGCCGTCGGAATAATTGCTCCAGTGAGTGCCGCCGTCTTCGGTCATGAAGACTTTGGAGTTCTTATTATAATTTGATAAGGAAACCCATACCTTACGGGCATCATACTGTGCAATGGCAATGCCGGTAATGTTTCTTTCCTGCGGAAGATTATTCACAATGTTTTTCCAGGTCTTTCCGCCGTTTTCAGAAACATAGATAACATCTCTGGTGGCGGCATACATAACATCCGGATTGTGGGAAGATACCGCCAGTGTCCTGAGATTATCCTGTATATTATCTGTAAGTTTTTCCCAGGATTCTCCCTGGTCTTCCGATTTGTATATCTCCGAATAACCCGCCAGCAGGGCTTTGTGATCGTCAGGGAACATCAGATAAGGGGTTACCCAGGCGCCTTTGCCGGCGTTGGGAGGTTTTATGCCGCTGAAAGTATGTCCCCCGTCGGTAGATCTGCGCAGGTTCCCGTACTGGGAAGAAGCATAGAGCGTGTTGTTATCCGTATAATCTATGATACACTCCATCCCGTCACCGCCGATCACCACATTCCAGGCAGTGTCGTTCCACAGGATGCTGCTGTTGTCCTGGCTGCCCATAATGGCCATGGTCCTTTTCGAGGCAGATAGCCCGATGCGGTAGATTTGCAGGATCTCCAGCCCGCTGCTGAGATCTTCCCAGGTGGCTCCTTTGTCGTAGGTGCGATACAGTCCTCCGTCATTTCCGAAATAAAGCGCTCCGGTGAGGGGGTTAAAAGCAGAGACATGCTGGTCCACATGCATATACGGAGCATCGACATTTCCGCTTTCCGGGTATCCCCATGAGGCGAGATGCCACGATCCTCCGCCATTTACCGTTTTCCATACATTGATCCCTCCTACATATACCTCTTTATAATCGTCGGGTGATACGGTCATGGTCAGATCATACCATCCCTGGCCGTCGTTGCCGTCACCCGTGGAAGAGTTACCCAGTAAGTTTTTTGTGCTGCCGGAGAGGAGTTTGGTCCATGTGTCACCCTTGTTAAAAGACCGGTATATGGCGTACAGTCCGCTGTTTGTTTTATCCGCACACAAAGCCATGATCATGTTTGGGCTGTCCGCTGAGACTGCCAGGTCTATCCGGATAAGCTCACTGGTGGTGATCCCGTCGCTTATTCTTTGGAAACTTTTCCCCCCATTGTCTGAGCGGTAAACGGCAGCATTGCCATAGCCGTACATAGCGGCATACACCACATCCGGATTGCCGGGCATGAACTCCAGATCTTTGAATTTTCCCGCCTGGACCCGTACCATGCTGTCGCCCATATCTGTGATAAAATAAATGCCGTTGCTGGTGGCTGCAATCATGGTGTCGGGCCGGTCGGGCCGGATGATCAGCCTGTTAATTTTGTTTTTATCTTGCTGGGAGAAACTCATTGCCGTGGTGTCCCAGGTGAGACCGCCGTCGGTGGTTTTCAGGATACCTGCCGAATACAGATCGCTGGCATCGCGGTCTCCCGTGGCAATAAACAGGGTGTCCGGGTGATCCGGATATAAAGCAATGTCCGAGATGCCTATACTGGCAATATTGTCTGTCAGGGGATGCCATGTTTTTCCGTTGTCGGTGGTTTTCCATAGCCCTCCTGTAGGGGCTCCGACCCAGAAAGTGTTGGAGTCGGTGGGGTGAAAAGCAATGCAGTCTACCCTGCCCGAACCAATGAGCAGCCCCGAATTGATATCCGTAGGAGTTTCCTCAGGTCCTATAAATTGCCAGTTCCCCAGGAATCCTCCGTTTTTTCCTGTCTCTATTTTCTTTTGTAATTCATCCCACAGGATTTCCGACTGGATATAACGGTCCCGCGTCACCCTCTGATCCACCAGCCATTCCCAACGCCCGAAGATTTCCTCATTCTCATTCTCCCGGTCCGTTTCGCTCTGTCTATGATTTTTTAAATACGTATGAAAAGCCTTTTTTAAGGCCTGATACTCTTCGATCCTGCTGCCCGATTTGGGTGCCGACATATAACGCAGCCAGGGTTGACTGAAAACGGGAGAAACGATCATGGTCAGGATCAGAAAAAAAACAACCTTTTTCATGGATATATTTTAAGATAAGATAAATAGTAAGGGACAAATATATAAAAACGATAGAATATAATAATGAACGGGATTTTTGTTCAGTGAGGAAAAGAGGGTGGAATGATGATGCATAAATATTAAATTCTCGATGGAAAACGTTATCTTTGCAGGTTATAATATTAAAATAAAGGAGAGAAGATGGGTGCTATTAATGTGGTTTTGCAGAAGATATTCGGCAGTAAGTCCGAACATGATATCAAAGAGATACAGCCAATCATAGGGAAGATAAAAGAGGAATATGAAAAATTACAGGGACTCAGTCATGATGAACTGAGGGCCCGGTCTGCTGCGCTGAAAAGATATGTCAGGGAACAGATCAGCGGCGTGGAAAAAGAAATCCTCCAGCTTCGCCAAAAGGCCGAATCGGATGAAACGCCGGTACGTGAAAAAGAAGACCTCTACCGGGATATCGACAAAAAGGAAAAAGAACTGGACAATAAAATTGAAGCTGTGCTGGATGAGATCCTTCCCCAGGCATTTGCCATAGTCAAGGATACGGCACGCCGTTTCAAGGAAAATGAAAATATTGAGGTCCTTGCTACGGATTTTGACAGAAACCTGGCCGTAGCCAAGGATTTCGTGGATGTAAAAGGCGACAAGGCTGTTTATCACAACCGGTGGCAGGCCGGGGGCAATGAGATCACCTGGGATATGGTACACTATGATGTTCAGTTGATCGGGGGGGTTGTCCTGCATAAAGGGAAGATTGCAGAGATGGCCACCGGTGAGGGGAAAACACTGGTGGCTACCCTGCCCATATTCCTCAACGCCCTGGCAGGAAAAGGCGTCCACCTGGTTACGGTAAACGATTATCTGGCTAAAAGGGATGCCGAATGGATGGGCCCGATGTATGAGTTCCATGGTCTGTCTATAGACTGCATCGACAAACATCAACCCAACAGCCCGGAGAGAAGAAATGCCTATAATGCGGATATTACCTATGGCACCAACAATGAGTTCGGATTCGATTACCTCCGCGATAATATGGCCATCAATCCCGAAGACCTGGTCCAGCGGAAACACCATTATGCGATTGTGGATGAGGTGGACTCGGTGCTGATTGACGATGCACGTACGCCTCTGATCATCTCGGGACCTACCGAAAAAAGCGATACCAGCCTGTTTGACGAGCTGAAACCCGACGTGGTGAAACTGGTAGAAGCCCAGCGCAAACTGGTGAAAGAGATCCTGGTGGAAGCCCGCAGGGCCCTGAAAGAAGGCGATAAGGACAAGGCCGGCCTGATGCTGCTCAGAGCCCATAAAGGATTGCCCAAGAACAAACCTTTGATCAAACTGCTGAGTGAGGAGGGGAATAAATCCCTGATGCTGAAGACGGAAAATTTCTATATGCAGAACAACAGCAAGGAGATGTATAAGGTTACCGATGAACTGTACTTTATCATCGACGAACAAAACAATACCATCGAGCTGACCGATAAAGGACTTGATCTCCTCTCTTCCACCGCGAAAGACCCCTCTTTCTTCGTCTTGCCGGATGTAGGAGCTGAAATGGCCGAAATAGAAAAATCGGGCAAGAACCCGGAAGAAAAACTGAAAGCCAAAGATAAGTTGTTGCAGGACTTCGCCATAAAATCGGAACGGGTGCATACCATGAACCAGTTGCTTAAAGCCTATACTCTGTTTGAACGTGATGTGGAGTATGTGGTGATAGACAACAAGGTGAAGATCGTGGATGAACAAACGGGACGTATCATGGAGGGCCGGCGTTATTCCGAAGGCCTGCACCAGGCCATCGAGTCGAAAGAGAATGTGAAGATCGAAGGAGCCACCCAGACTTTTGCGACCATTACCTTGCAGAACTATTTCCGGATGTATCATAAACTGGCAGGGATGACCGGAACGGCCGAGACCGAGGCCGGAGAGTTCTGGAATATTTATAAACTGGATGTAGTAGTGATCCCGACCAATGTGCCGGTGATACGAAAAGACTATGAAGATCTGGTGTACAAGACAAAACGGGAAAAGTACAATGCGGTCATTGACGAAATCGTGTCCCTGGTGAAAGCAGGCAGGCCGGTACTGGTGGGTACGACATCGGTAGAAGTGTCGGAGCTGCTCAGCCGGATGCTTAACCTGAAAGGAATCAAACATAACGTGCTGAATGCCAAGTTACACCAGCGCGAGGCTGAGATTGTGGCCCAGGCCGGACGGAAAGGTGTGGTGACCATTGCCACCAACATGGCCGGTCGTGGTACCGACATCAAACTGACCGATGAGGTGAGGGAGGCCGGAGGCCTTGCCATCGTGGGTACGGAAAGACATGAGTCGCGACGCGTTGACCGGCAGTTACGGGGAAGGGCCGGACGTCAGGGCGACCCCGGTACCTCCCAGTTCTTTGTGTCCCTCGAAGACGACCTGATGCGTGTCTTCGGCTCGGACAGAATCGCCGGACTGATGGACAAGCTGGGACTGAAAGAAGGGGAGGTGATCCAGCATTCCATGATCACCAAATCCATAGAAAGAGCGCAGAAGAAAGTCGAAGAAAACAACTTCGGGATACGGAAAAGGCTCCTGGAGTATGACGACGTGATGAACTCCCAGCGGGAGGTGATCTATAAAAAACGAAAACACGCCCTCTTCGGCGAACGCCTCGACGTGGACATCGCCAATATGATGTGGGATGTGACGGAGAGCCTCGTGGATACATATCATCCTACCAGCGACTACGAAGGCTTTAGCTTCGAATTGCTCCGTACTTTCTCGGTTGAATCTCCCGTCAGCGAGGAGGAGTTTCAGAAAATGGATGCCCGTGAGATCGTGGAGGCACTTAACAAAATGGTGGTAGATACCTACAAACGGAAAGAGGAAAGCATTGCCCGCCAAGCCTATCCTGTGATTAAGGACGTATATGAAAAACAATCACACCTCTATGAGAATATTGTGGTCCCCATTACCGACGGCACAAAGGTATATCAGGTTATTACCAACCTGAAAAAATCGGCCGAGACAGAAGGGAGGGAACTGGTGCGTTCGTATGAAAAAACAGTGATCCTGGCTACCATTGACGATGCCTGGAAAGAGCACCTGCGCGAGATGGACGATCTGAAACAATCGGTACAGAATGCCACCTACGAGCAGAAAGACCCGCTGTTGATCTATAAGTTCGAGTCGTTCAATCTGTTCAAAGACATGCTCGACAAGATCAATAAAGCGGTCATTGCCACGCTGATGAAAGGGCAAATACCTATCCAGGATGCCAGCGAGGTACAGGAAGCCCGTCAGCGGCGTCATCTCGACATGAGCCGCATGCATATGTCCAAAACAGAAACGCCTTCTTACTCCGGAGCCAGTGACACCACCTCAGCAGGGGAGGGTCAGCCTTCCCGACCCCAGCCTGTGCGGGTAGGGAAGAAAATCGGACGTAACGACCCGTGTCCGTGTGGCAGTGGCAAGAAATATAAAAACTGTCACGGCCGTCCCGGAGCTCCGCCGCTGGATATGAATAAGGTGCAGGTGAAAAATATGAACCTTTGAGCCTGAGGGGTGGAGCCCCATGCCCTGTGGTTTTATATTTTCTTTATCTCTTCACTGATTTTTTTTCTGATCTCTTCTCTCACCGGCACCAGGGGCAACCGCAGGTGGTTTCCGATCAGTCCCAGTTCGCTGAGGGCGGCTTTGATACCGCCGGGGTTGCCATCGGCAAACAGAAGGTCTATCATGGTAGCAAAACGGTAGTGGACAGAAGCGGCTTCCGGAAAATTCCCGGCCAGCGCAGCGTCTGTGATCTGCCGGAATGCTGCCGGCCACGCATTGGCAGCTACGGAGATCACCCCGGCACCCCCCACCGATATCATAGGAATGGTCAGGGCGTCATCGCCTGAAATGATCAGAAAATTTTTCGGTTTGTCTTTGGCAATGCGTATGACCTGATTCAGGTTGCCGGACGCTTCTTTGACGGCAACGATGTTGTCAACAGTGTGTGCCAGCTCCAGGATGGTTTCTGCCGGTATGTTGACGCCTGTGCGTCCGGGGACATTATACAGGATCACCGGGACCGGCGCCGCAGCGGCCAGGGTGCGGTAATGCTCATAAAGGCCTCCGGCGTTAGGTTTATTGTAATAAGGAGCTACGGAAAGGATGCCGTCGATACGGTCAAAGCTGAACGACTTTATCTGATCAACTACCTGCCGTGTGTTGTTCCCGCCGATGCCCACAATGACCGGCAACTTGTGCCCCGTATGTTCCTTGACGAAATCAACCACGGCCTTCTTTTCCCCCGGGCTCAGCGTTACAGCCTCTCCCGTAGTGCCCAGGACAACCAGATAATTCACCCCGCCTTGCACTACATGGTCCAATACTCTTTCCAAAGCCGGGAAATCTATACTTCCATCTTGCATGAATGGGGTCACCAAAGCTACCCCCAGCCCACGTAAACGATCCTTCATAATCCAATGAATTATATAAAGTTAGGAGATAATTCGGGACGGTTGATGGTCTCCAGATAATTTTTGACCAGCTCAATAAAATACTCAAGTGAGCTGTCTTCTTCCAGGTGAATCATCATATCCGCATACACCGGTTTTTCCTTGTACCTGCCTACCTTAAAACGGGCAGGAGAGGATCCGGCGATATAATCGAAAACAAACTGGTCGGTCATGGTCAGGTCGATAAGGATATCAAACGGACATTTGGAGAAATTGATCACCTCCTCCGTGACCGGCTTCCCGAACCAATTCAACATCTTTTTGGTGAAGAGAATAAAATCTTTCTTGAAAAGATAATGTGCCGGGACTTCCTTATCGTTGACAAAACCCAATACGCTTAGCGCATGCCCTGTTTTTTTGAGGTCCTGATAAAACTCCCGGACCAGATCAAAGTCTTCCGGCCTGGTGGCATCAAACAATATCCCGATGGATTTGGCACTCTTCAGGTTAAAAACCTGTTTCTTACGACGCTGATGCCGCCGGTTTTTCCAGATATGGTAGTATCCTATTTTCTTTTTCAACACCTTACACATACAAGGCTGCAAGATAAAAAAAAAGAATGCCTTTTTTATCCAACCCGTAAAAATCTTTTTTCTCCGTTGCTGAAAAAAGATAACAGGGGGGATTTTGTTTGCTGTGCTCACGAAATTTGCTTACGGTATCCAAAAAACGGATCATGCATAACCTGTTGTTGCGAAACCGGTGGCAAGCGATTATTGATCTTTATGGAGGGGTAACATATGAATAAATTCTTCCTCGCTGATGATTTTTACCCCCAGTTTCCGGGCTTTATCCAGCTTGTTCGGTCCCGGTTTGTCTCCCGTAACCAGGAAGGTGGTTTTGGAAGATACGGAGCCGGAGACCCTGCCCCCGTATTTTTCTATGGTTTCCTTGATACCGCCCCTGGAGAAGTGTTCGAAGATCCCGGAGACCACAAACGTTTTCCCGTTCAGTAAAGCCGGTGTTTCTTCCTGTTTTTCTTCCAGGATCTCCAGGGTAACCCCTTTTTCTTTCAGTTTCCGGATAATCTCCAGGTTATGGGGGTTGCTGAACCAGGTTTGTATGCTTTCGGCGATTTTCTCACCGATCTCTTCCGTTTCGGTCAGTTCTTCAAAGGAGGCCCGGGCCAGGTTGTCAATGGATCCGAACCGCCGGGCCAGCGTCTTTGCAACGGTCTCTCCCACAAACCGGATGCCCAGGGCATATAAAACCCTTTCAAAAGAAACCTTTTTGCTGTTTTCAATACTGGCGATGATATTCATAGCCGATTTTTCACCCAGCCGCTCGAGCGGACTCAACTGTTCTGGTTTCAGATCGTAGAGGTCGGTAATGTTTTTTACCAGTCCTTTCCGGAACAGCAGGTCGATGGTCTCTTCGCCCAGTCCTTCGATATTCATCGCCTTGCGGCTGATAAAATGTTCGATTTTTCCCTTGATCTGGGGTGGACAGCCATCTTCGTTCGGACAGTAATAGACTGCTTCGCCTTCTTTCCGCACCAGCGGGGTGCCGCAGGCAGGGCAGTTCCGGACAAATTCAACGGGCTGGCTGCCGGGAGGTCGCTGTGAAAAATCCACGCCTGTGATCTTGGGGATGATCTCACCGCCTTTTTCCACATATACCGTATCTCCGATATGGAGGTCCAGCATTTTGATCTGGTCGGCGTTGTACAACGAAGCCCTTTTAACGACGGTGCCGGCCAGTTGTACGGGCTCGAGGTTGGCCACAGGCGTGATGGCGCCGGTGCGGCCGACCTGAAAACTGACAGAAAGGAGCCGGGTCTTGGCTTGCTCGGCCTTGAACTTATAAGCGATGGCCCAGCGGGGATTTTTTGCCGTGCTGCCCAGCCTTTCCTGCAGACGCAGCGAATCCACCTTCAGCACCACTCCGTCGGTGGCATAAGGCAATTCTTTGCGCTGTATATCCCACCGGTCGATGAAACGGAAGATATCTTCCAGACGGTCATGCCGCTCCATTACTTCAGGAATCTTGAACCCCCACGTACGCGCGATCTGAAGATTCTCATAATGAGAGTCGGTGGGCAGATCTTCTCCCAAAAGATAATACAGAAAACAATCCAGCGGGCGTTTGGCCACCAGCGAAGAGTTCTGCATCTTCAACGTGCCGGCAGCAGCATTGCGGGGATTGGCAAAAGGTTCTTCCCCGTTCTTAATGCGCTCCTGGTTGAGCCGGTTGAATCCTTCGAAAGGCATAAACACCTCTCCGCGAATAATGAACCGGTCGGGATACCCGCTGCCATGCAAAATGAGGGGGATGGAACGGATGGTTTTGATATTGTCGGTGACCACATCACCCCGTGTTCCGTCCCCGCGCGTAATGGCCTGAATCAGCCGGCCGTGTTCGTATACCAGACTGATGGCGGTGCCGTCATACTTTAGTTCACAGACATACAAAAAAGGTTCGTGTACCTCTTTCCGGATCCTCTGGTCGAACTCCATTACCTCTTCCCTCGAATAGGTATTCCCCAGCGACAGCATGGGATATTCATGTTCGGCCTGCTCAAACTCCTTGTTGAGATCGTTGCCTACCCGTTGACTGGGAGAGTTGGGATCGAAAAATTCAGGATACCTTTTTTCCAGCTCGATCAGCTCATGCATCAACGTATCGTACTCAAAATCACTGATCAGAGGCTTGGACAAAACATAATAATAATAATTATGCCTGTTCAGTTCTTCTCTTAATTTCTCGATTCTCTTGCGGGCTTCTTCCCGGGTCATGATGGGCTGTTTTATCAATTGAAGGCATTAAAATTAACAAATAAGATAAAAGATGAAAGAAAAAAGATAAGATGTATCTTCGTTTTGATAAAACCGGAAGAGGTAAGGTTTTATAAACAACAGTATATCAGTTTGAAGTGTAATGTTTACCTACGTAGGCGCCTACGTAGGTAAAATGTTTTATCAGTTTGTTTCCTGTTTTTCCGGAGGGTGGGGAAGGAAGGAATTATTTCTCTATTTTTGCGGGGTCAACCATGAGCCGATGAGACTGACCCTTATTCTTGCGATCGTTTTGATATTTTCTCTTCCGGCCGGGGCCTGGCAGGACACGCTGCGTCTGGAAGAGGTGATCGTGACAGCGGAACGTTCGCCTGTGAGCGCATCCGATGCCAACCGGCAGATGACCTTGATACCGGCCGCGACCATCCGGATGATGCCTGTGTCATCCTTGCATGAGCTGTTGATTGACGTCCCAGGCGTGGATGTGCGGCAACGTGGCCCGGAAGGGGTCCAGGCAGATGTATCCATACGTGGCGGAACCTTCGACCAGGTGTTGGTGATGGTGGATGGGATAAAAATAAGCGATCCGCAGACGGGCCACCATACTTTCAATCTGCCCCTGCCCCTGAGCTCCATAAAACGTGTGGAAGTCCTCAAAGGAGGAGCTTCCCGTGTGCTGGGACCGGATGCTTTTTCCGGAGCCGTGAACCTGATCACCCGTTTGCCGGATACTTCCTTTGCAGGGGCGGAAATGGCTTTCGGACAGTATGGCTATTACAATGCCGGAGTGAGCGGTGGCTTGCATGCCGGAAAATTCCGGGCCATGATGGATGCCGGGCATTCTGCGTCCAACGGCTACCGGGATAATACCGATTTCGGGATCACCCGCCTGTTTTTCAGAGGACAATACCGTACTTCCCGCTCCTCGGTGGATATCCTGGCCGGATGGCTGGACAAAGGTTTTGGAGCCAATGGCTTTTATTCGCCGGCTTTTCCGGATCAGTACGAAAAATTCCGCACCGCCCTGGCAGCCGTACGCTTTTCCACCACAGGCCGGAAGGTGAGGTATGAACAATCGGTCTATTGGCGCAGGGCCCGTGATGAGTTCCGGTTGTTTCGCTATGATGCGCCGGCCTGGTATAAAGGGCACAATTATCACCGTACCGGTGTGGCCGGGACAGAGATGAAAATGATCCTTCCGGAATCGTTCGGCCGCACCAATATCGGGCTGGAACTACGGCGGGAGAATATCCTTAGTACGGTGCTGGGTGAAAAAACAGCCGACTCTGTGGCTGTCCCCGGAGTTGCCGGCGTGTGGTACGATCATAGGAAGTTCAGGGACATCCTTTCGGCCTTCGTGGAGCAACAGGTGGTGATCCGGCGTTTTACCGCAAACGGGGGTTTTCTCCTGAACCGTACCGGTGACTACAACTGGAAGTTATACGGAGGCCTGGATATGGGTTACAGGATAGGGACGAAATGGAGGATTTATACCGCCGTTAACCGGTCGCTCCGTTATCCTACGTTTACCGATCTGTATTATCATAGTCCCGTGAATACGGGCAATCCTGATCTCAGGCCCGAAGAGGCCCTGACCCTGGAGGCCGGTGGGCGGCGTCGCGGAAAAGCCTGGTCGGGATCGGCCGGCGTCTTTGTCCGGAAAGGAAAAAACCTGATCGACTGGGTACGCCCGGTCGATTCCGTGCAGTGGCATACCATGAACCATACCTCGCTGACGACGATGGGTTTTGAACTTTCCACCCTTTTGAACCTACGGCAACTCACCGGCAGGGACAGGTTGTGGCTGGAAGAAGTCCGGCTGGCATGGGCTTTTGCTACGGCATCCCGGCCGCAGGAGACGTACCTGTCGAAATATGCCATGGATTATCTGCATCATCAGGTGATCCTGGATGTAAAACATACCCTGCCCGGGCATATCGAAACTTTTTGGCAGTTTGTGCTTCGCGACCGGGCCGGCAGCTATCAGGCTTATCCATCGGGAGAAATTACCCCTTATAAGCCGTATCTCCTCGCCAACGTTCGCTTTTCCCGTCAGGTGTGGAAAATACAACTCTTCCTTGATGTATCCAATTTATTCAATACCTCCTATGTGGACATCGGGAACCTTCCTGCCCCGGGGATTTGGATTACGGGAGGGATAAAGGCGAATGTGATGAAGAGAGGAAGAGACGAAGTGACAAAGTGATAAAGTGACGAAGAGACGAAGAGACGAAGAGACGGAGTGACCAAGTGACGAGGAGACAAGGTAACAAGGTGACAAAGTAAGAGGAAGATAATCCATATGCCAGGGCCATCCCCGGACTGGAGGATTCTTCAGATTCCGGTAATTGCCATGTGTCTTGTGTTTGCCGAAGAGCCATAAAAAGAAGAAACCAAACAACGGTCAGCGATATTTCATTAGCTTTGCACAAAATTTTTCCATGGGGTTCTTACATTATTTTTCGGGAGATGAAGACCGGCGGGCACGGTTTATCTTTAATCTGATCGCTCCTGTATACGGACTGATTGATCATTCTATCCGGGATAACTACCTGGCGGTTACGGATGAGCTGAACACTATTTTTCCCCTGAAGGGACGGACGGTACTGGATGTAGGGACCGGTACGGGAGGCTGGATATCTGCTCTGGCGCGTTATCCGCTCAAAGAAGCGGTAGGAGTGGATTTCTCGGAGAAGATGATCAGGCAGGCACGGAAAAAACATCCGGAAGTGCGTTTTGAGGTATCCGACGGGAAGAACCTGGAGATGTTCCCGGATGGTGCGTTTGATCTGGTTACCTGCTCGTTTGTGATGCACGGGATGAAACGCGACCTGCGGGAAAAGGTGCTGAAAGAAATGTTCCGGGTGGCAGACAAAGTCGTGGCGGTTCATGATTTTTCAGGCTCCCTGTCCTGGCCAACCCGTATGCTGGAACGCCTGGAAAGAAGCGATTACAGAAATTTTCTTCAGACTTTCGGAGAGGAACTCAGCTTTTTCTCCGGGAATGTCAGGGTCTTGAACGTCAGGAAAGGAAACGGGTTGTATTTGGGGTGGAAATAGAGTGCAGTCAAAGGACAAAACTTCCCCGGAAAGCTTTGGATGAGGTGCACTAAAGATATCTGTTAATTTTTGACATGAATCGGGGAGATGTCTTTGGCCGGTTTGTTAAGTTCCAGTACGATCACATTGTCCCAGGGGTCCGGGAGCGTTTCCGGTAGCTCAATGACAAGCGATCCCTTTTTCCGGGTATAATGCAAGGGTTCCCCATACAGCAATCGCACCTCTTTCACGGTGGCCTTTCCGGGAGAAGGCAGCACAAGTTGCCTGCCGGGTGATTCGAGCAGATGGAGATAGATCCGGTGGGCTTTCCGGGTGGAGGTCATATGATCCCCCGGCATGTAAGGCCCTCCGAGGGTGCCGTAAATGGATTCACCGTATTTTTTCAGCCAGCTCCCTGCTTCTTTCAGCCGTTTTTGCTGGCGTAGCTCTATCCGGCCGTCGAGCATAGGACTTACATTCAGCAGAAGGTTGCCGTTGCCGCCGGCAGTACGCGCCAGCGTGTGAATGATCTCTTTTGTGCTTTTGACTTTGTCATTGGGTTTCCAGGCCCATTGCCGGGCAATCGTGATACACGATTCCCACGGGTTAACCAGGTCGAAAGTGCCGATTTTCTGTTCGGGCGTCAGGAAATCGCCGGCATAAATACCTGTATTTTTCGTGCCTTGCACAGGACCTTTGTCAACCCTATTGTTGATCAGAAGATCATCTTTCAATCCCCGCAGGTGGGCATACAACTTCATGCCAGCTTCATGCGTCCAGGGTTTTTCCCACTGGCCGTCAAACCACAGGATCTGGGTATGGTACCTGTTTACCAGTTCGTCCACCTGATGATAGAGGTACCGGGTGTATCCGACCCTATCCGTTTTTGTACTGTCCTTGGGTGGGTTCCCGTGATTCCCGGGATACAGGGGGTTCCACCAGTCCAGGATCGAGTAATATGTGCCGAAAAGGATTCCCTGCTTGTTACATGCATCGGCCAGTTGTTGCACAATGTCTTTTCCATAGGGCGTGGCGGAAATGTCATAATCGGTGTATGCCGAGGGCCACAGACAGAACCCGTCATGATGTTTGGTGACCAGCACCATGTATTTCATGCCAGCTTCTTTGGCTATACGTACCCATTCTGCGGCATTGAATAATACGGGATCAAACTCTTTATACAGCGAGTCATAATCATGCTTGGGAACCTGTGTGCCACGCGACCACCCTATTTCGGTGCCCCGCAAACTGACCGGCCCCCAGTGAATAAACATCCCAAAACGCATATTCTGCCAACGCTGCAAGGCCTGCCTGTTGGTATGCAGGGAGGGGTTGGCCTCCCCACCCCCGGAGAGCTGTGCATAAGAAAATGCAGACAGGAGGAGCAGAAAAATGATCAAAGAAGATCTTCTGACGATAGAGAATGAAGGACTTTTCATAACGGATATTTTATGGATGACGGTCAGAGGTAAAAATAATGAAATTTTCCGTGAAGAGAAAGCCGTTGCCGGGATTCGCAGGGCGTACGTTTTATGTTTTTTGAGAAAAAAGAAAAAAAGCCGTATTTTCGCCGGAGAGAAGCATCCTATATGTGCCGGCCGGAAAAAGTCCCGGCCGGAATAAACCTGATCCGGAATGGTAGAACATACCGAATTATATGGCATAGTGACGGGTTATACTTACCTGGGTATCGCCTTTTATTACATCATTTTTGATTTTGTCTCTCCCATCTCCGATGAATTGTCCCTGATCATCATTGCTTCTCTGGCACACAGCGGCCTGATGAACGTCTGGGCCGGAGGGATCGTCTCTTTTCTGGCTTTGTACACACGGAATATTATCCTGTTTTATCTTTCCCGCAACCGTACCCGGCTGATCGGATGGCTGAGTGAAAAATATCCTGTCTGGATGGGGACTTATCAGCGGCAGATGTCGGAAAATCTGATAAAAACCGTGTTTATTCTGACTTTTATTCCCAAACTGAGGATACTGGTTCCGCTGGCCGCCGGACTGGCCCGGGTAAAAGTGCATCGCTATTTGCTTATACAGGCCATCTCCATGGCCCTGTTTATCTCGGTCTTTTATCCGCTGGGCATCTTTTTCTTTGACGGGATCAAAAGATTGATGAGCCGAATGGGAAATGTGAACCAGGGACTCCTTGCTGCCTTCCTGTTGTTTGCAGCCATTGCGATCAGTCTGTTGGCGGGCCGTTATATTGTCCGGAAAGCAAAATGAAAGAGACAAGAAACAAGAGACAAGAATCAAGAAACAAGAGACAAGAGACAAGAAACAAGAGACAAGGTATGTGCAATATTTAATTGCCGTTCGACGAACAACATGCAAGGGTTATCCCTCCTAATCCGTTCTTTCGTCAGCCAGGTTTTTTAGTTCTCCTTTTACATAGGCATTAACTACATCGTTGATGTCCTGCAGGTCGGTCAGGATCACTTCCAGGCCGGCGTTGCGGAAGCTTTCGTAAGCGCCGCGGCCCATGCCTCCGGCCACCAGCACATCACAGTCGGCGATCTCCCGGGCCATGGAAGCATGCTTGCTGTCGGCTTCGCTGCCGTAACCGTGTCCCTGTCCCTGCGGGTGAGTGTGCTCATGATGAACCTCGTGAACATGGCTCCGGCCTTGTGCAAAATGGCCGGTGCCCCTTTCACGCATCTCCATATCTACCGGATCATTTTCTTCAATGGTATAGATTTTATAATACCGCGAACGTCCGAAATGCTGACTTACCGTTTCTCCGTCAACGGTGACTATGGCTATCTTCATGATGGAATATTTTAAAAATGAAATGCAAATTTGCAAAAATGTGAATGATTTACCAACATAGTTATTGTAAAACAAAAGATGTTTTGTTTTTAATACAATAGTGCCCGTTAAAAAGACAAATGATTGAATCTACCCCGGCGAAAAAGTTGGGTTTAGGGGTTTGTGGTTTGGGGTTTTCGTCAACCCCATCCGGGGTTGTTTTGTGGGTAGAGACCTCCTTATGCCCCGGGTGGGACCGGGGTTATTCTCTGCAACCACTCCGTGGTCAGTAAGATAAAGTACTAAACTACCAACCAATACTACCAGAGCCTTCAGTGATTCTTGTAATTCAAAAGACCCCGGAGGGGTCGGACGAAAGTAGCCACAGTTCCACCTGTGGTCTAAAGCATCCCATAGAACCCCAACCCCAGCGGGGTTGAAGAATCATCACGGACGGGTTGTCCCATATCATTTGCTATTTAAAAAAATTACTATATCCTGAGGTCTTCAACTTCTTAAATCAAAAATCCTTATTCCTTGTTCGATTTTCTTCAATTCCCTTGGTATTGCGAGTTCTTATACTCACGTGCTGTACTCTATACTTTCCTTACCTTTTAGACTCTTTGACCTTTTGACCCTTTGACTTTATGAATTTCCAGAGGATCGTTCGTTTTAAGAAATTGCTTTATTTCCTTCCCGGGCAGCCGGTTTTATCCGGAATGCTGAAATAATCTCTTATCAAAAGAAAAAGGAGTTACGGAGAGAATTTTTATTTTAGAAGCCTCTTTATGCCGGGGATTGATCAGGTAGTTGAAATCTCCCTCTACCACGGCAGAAGGGACCTTTAGGATAAGTTCCTTACCTTCGGCAATAAAGCGATCCCCGCGTTTCCGCGTGGAAGCAGACGGAGGGAGGGATCGCCAATCCTCCGGAAGGGAGGATGGATCGATTTCCTGCACCGGGACATCCGGGAGTTGCAGTATCACCATGCAATAGTCTTTTGGAATATTGCCCAGGGGGGTGTGTACGGCAATCTCTACGGTGCTCAAAGCCCTCGACCCGGCAGTGTACAAAACAGGAGTGCCTTTGCTGTTCCATCTGCCTCCCGCCATCTCGGCGCCCCTGCCGGAAAGATCCCGGGCATACCTGCATTTGCACAACCTGTAAACGCTCATGCCAGCACTCCGTGTTCTATGCGGGTGAGCTCATCCCTTACGAGATTTATCCCGAAGGAATTGTCCAGTAATTCTTTCGGTTTTACCCCTCCAAGTGCGGGGTTACCGGTCTGCAGCCAGTTGTCAAACCTGCGCGCATCCCCGTAAACTTCAATGCCATACTGATATAACAGGGATATCTGTATGATCTTTTCGGATTGAAGCGGGTTGAATTTGCGTTGCTCTTTTTTATAACGCTGGAGGGTCCGCTCCGAGATATTCAGAAAACGCGACCATTCGGATAACGTGAAAGGAACTTTTTTCAGCAACCCGGAAAACGAATAATAATCTACACCTTCCCGAACGGTTTGTATCAGATCCAGGTTGTCCCTGTCGCTATCCTGACGATACATGACCTGCTTAGACATAATCTTCTTTTTTTACAAAGATAGGAAAAATGTCATAATATTAAAGACAAATGGCGTTTTTTTCTTATCCTTCCGGGAAAGGCATTTTTACATACGGTTTTTTTACATTTCTTCTGAAAAAAATTATGTAGGTTTAACGTGACGAAAATAAAAAATGAAAGTGATGAAAAAGAAGTCTGTCAATACCCGTTTTGTGCCGGTGTACCGCGATGCCGGTTTCGATTTGCAGGATGCGGAAAAAGCCACAGCGGCTTTCCGGGCAGAGCTGGACCCTCCGCATCATCCGGTTGATTTTATCTATTCCCGGTACCGGAACCCGACGACGGTAGCTGTAGAGGAACAACTGGCTGCGGTGGAGGGAGCTGAGTGGGCGCTGCTGACCGAATCGGGCATGGCCGCCATAGATCTGACCCTGTCGGTTTTCCAGTGGGCCGGAGAGAACAGACCCTGGCTGTTTTTCAGCGAGATCTACGGAGGTACCAATGCATTTATTGATGAGGTTTTGATAAAACGCCGCGGACTGGATATAAGGCGATTTGTGACCGGAGGAGACCGGCATGATATGACTGCATTTAAGCGCATGCTGGAGGAAGTGCAACCGGAGGTGGTATATTTTGAGGCGATCTCCAACCCCATGCTGATTGCGGCGGACGGTAAGGAGATCATCCGTCTGGCAAAAGAAGCAGGCAGCGTTGTAATCGTGGACAATACTTTTGCCACCCCCTGGCTGTGGAAACCTCTGAAGGACGGCGCTGACGTGGTGATACACAGCGCCACCAAATACCTGGCCGGCCATGGGAACCTGACAGCCGGCGTTGTTTGTGGCAATGATCCGGACCTGATGAAAGAAATGATCCAATACCGTAAACTGGCGGGACATATGCTCTCGCCGGATGATGCGGCCCGTCTGGGAGATTACCTCCGTACCTTCTCTTTGCGCATACAGCAGCACTGTTACAATGCGGGCAAGGTGGCACGGGAACTGTCCCGTCATACTGTGGTGGAAAAAGTGTTGTATCCGGGACTGGAAACCCATCCTACCCATGACGAGGCAGTGACGCTTTTCGGAAAAAGAGGTTTCGGAGGCATGGTTACGTTTGACATAGCGGGAGAAAATGATGAGGAGAAGCGCTTGCGGCGTGATCGTTTTATGGAAGCTGTGTCCGGTGAGATCCCGTTGGTGCCTACCCTCGGAGATACCGGGACGATCTTGCTGCCTGTCGAGCCTGTATGGGGAGACAAATATCCTGCCCCGGGGATGATACGTCTTTCCGTGGGCATAGAGCCTGCCGGCGATCTGATACGCATCCTTAAAAAAGGTCTGAAAACCTTGTGAGCAGGGTGTCAGAAAAAAGAAAAAGCCAGCCGCAGGGAATACATCGTGAGGGTGGATTCGTGAAGATAGATATTACGTGAGATATTTTTTTTCGACCGGAAGCGGACTTCGAGGCTCAGAAAACGATACCGGTAACCGGCACCGAAGACGAGTCCCGTGGTAGGTGTCAAAGAATATTTGTTCGCCGGATTATTGACCTCAAAGGAAAGATAAGCGTTTTTCAGGATAAACTCCGGGGCTACCCCTGCTTTGAGAAAAAAACGGTTGTTGCTGTTTAAGATAAGAGAATAGGAAACGCCTGCCGGAACCTCTATGCTGCTATACACAACACGGCTTTCCGGTACGGTGGTTCCAAGACTGTAACTGGCATCTGTAGCTGTAAAATGATGAAAGTTTCCCTCCAGAAACAAAGCCCATTTTTCCCGGTTATAGGCAAAGGCATACTCGGCTTCCAGTCCGGCGCCGGGATTCAGATCTGGCGGATAGCTGTAATAAGCCATTGTCCCGTCCTCGATTCTGAGGGTAGAGTAATCGCCGATAAGCACCCCGCGCAGATGGAACCTGCCCCGGGATATCCTGACATACTCTTGATAAGGATCGCCCTTACACTCAAAATAGGCTCTGAAGTATGCCATGAGAGATCTTGTGGAATAATCCAGCGTCCCGGCTTTAGCCGGTAAATCTCCGCAGGAAAGATAATAGGCCAGTTGATCTCTGAAAGTGTTGTTGATGATATATCCTTCGGAAACATAGGGTGTAGGCTCAATGGAATATTTCTTATAGATAAGAGGGATCAGGGTGGTCGTATCCATCTTAAAATAAAAAAGGTTTTTTCCCTCATCGAAAAAATAGTACAGCGTGGCTGATTTTCCTTCCGTTAATACCCGGAGAAAGATAAAACGCTCTTCCCACTGCAGCCCCCGGGCAGTGTCTGCTACACGGTAAATGCGGGTGCCGGATGTTTCCACAAAGGTCTTGGCCCGCATGAACTTCTTCCCGTCCATGGTTCCGAATGCCGCGACATTATAAGGAGTTACCCTGATCAGGCTGTCTTTTACAGGGACTTTGTAAATATAGTCCATGGAAGATTCTTCCGGTCCCCAATTCAGGAGCTCACAATACACAGAGTCCCCGTTGTTATTCACAACATATCCCGGTACAAACCCGGCCTGGGCAGATAAAATATGGATGAAAAGCAGCCACCCTGCCGGAAAAATCAAAAGTTTTCTCAGGGTTGTATTTTTGACGACCATACGCTGTTTTATCAAAAACCGGATAGCAAGGTATTCAAAATTTTTAAGAACTGACAACGCACAGCGCTGAGGGCAGAACTATTTTATATTTGCATCCAGAAACCGTTTCAGGATGTCCACATCCAGCCGTTTGGCTACGATTTTTTTGTTTTTATCCAGCACGTAGATCACAGGGGTACTGTACACATCGTAATTGACCCTGAAATTGGTCAGTTGATGAGGATCCCATGCATTGATCCAGTGGTCATCCATATAATTATGCTCTTCAATAAACTTTTTCCACTCGTCTTTTTTATCATAGATATAGATGGCCATGACCGTCAGCCCCTTTTGTTTATACTGCTGATAAAGGCTCCATAATTTCGGGATGCTTTTTTTACAGAATCCACAGTTGGGTTCCCAGAAAAACAGTACGGTATAGGGCGATTGCAGTTCCCACAGATCGACCCACTCGCCACCGAGTGTTTCCATTCTGAGGTCAGAGGCTTTCCGTCCGATGAGGTTGGGTTTAATGTGGGCGACACGGTCTTTTAGTCCGGCCAGGAAAGTAGAGTCAGACCATGGGGTTTTTCCGGAGAGATAATATTTTTCGGCGATATGGACGTAAACTTCGTCCATGCCCATGATCGTGCTTTTCTGAAAATTGTTCATCAGGTAGATGACTACGTATTGATATACTTTATCGTTTTTCTCCGCACGGGCGATGATTTTGTCAATCTGGGGGATAAGTGAATCGGGACGTTGTATCAGGATCCGGTTGAAGTACTGGTTCAGACGGCTCTGCAATACCGGTGATCGCAGCAGTCGTTCGTCGCCGAAGTCCACGCCGTCAAAGTAATGATCCCGCAACCAGTTATACCTCTTCACCCAAAGCAGGGAGTCTCTGACAGGGGTGTCTTCGGGGAGGTGAAAGTCGGGAACATCGGGGGGGGTCATCGCCTGGACCAGATGGGCCAGAAAAGTGCCTTTATGGGATTGGATGATCTGTTGGTTCAGCTCTTTTGTTTGTTGGTTGACCGCATCGATCTGCTTCTGCAAAACCGCTGTCGAATCGGTATTGTTCTTGTTTTTAGACAGCCTTTGATGCAGGCCACGCAGTTTCATGTTGAGCCGGTACAACTGTTCCTGAAAGTGCAAAAAATCCGTATTGTCTTTGGAACCTGTGAAGGTAAGGGTCCGGAAAAAATCCGTAGTGTCGGTCTCAATGGTAAAGCGCTGGTTGTTCTTATCTACCAGAAACTCCACGAACCGCATATTGGGCATCACCAGCAGATAAACGCCGCCCGGCAGAGAGTCTCCCGTAAATACCCCGCGGCCTTTGTGGTCCAGTTGAAGGGTGTCTTCCACGTAATTCTTGTCGGCAAAGTGATACCCCAGATATACAGCCTTATCCGACAGATGAGGGATCTTCACCTCGATGCGATAGCCTTTGTTTTTGTCTCTGGCAAAAGAAGGGAATGTCAGAATAAGTGTCAGCGTGAACAGTGAAAGGAAATATGTTTTTTTCATCATTCCGGTGTTTTGGTTACATTCATTCTCAAACGGGACCTGTCTTCCTTCAACATCCGGCAAAATTGATACCTTTTTTTCAGAGTAACAAATTTATCCGGGTTTATAGGATGAGAATGGAAACACCATCCTGATAAATTACTTTCTGGCATTTTTTTTGCATATTTTTCATTTGCCTGTTCATCTTATCTGCACTGAATATGGTTGCCTGACCTTATTTAATGTCTAACCAAAACGACGAAAGATGAAAACATTAACCTGGACAATTCAATTATTTCTGATCATTCTGGGTGTCGTGGGATTTTCTTCCTGTGAAAAAAGGGATGTAGTCGTCCCCGGCACAGGGGAAGCTTCTTTTTCCATTACCATGCCCACGGATCAGACGCTTAAATCCGCCGGGACCGATAGCAGTGAAGTTATTGCCTGGCATCTGCTGATTTCCGTGAAAGACATGAACGGCAAGGAGGTGCTTACTGATGAGCTGGTGCCAGTGTATCCCTTCGGGGGCGGTTTTGTCAGCGAAAAAGTAAAGCTGGAAACCGGAAAGTACTTTCTGACCAAATTCATGGTCATTGACCCGTCAGGGAAAGTGATCTATGCCTCTCCGCTGGAAGGGTCTCCGCGGGCTTACCTGGTCAAAAAACCTCTGCCCCTTCCCTTTGAGATCCGGCCCAATGCGGTTACAACGGTCATGCCGGAGGTGCTGCCGGTGAATAATGCCGGTCCTGAAGAGTTCGGCTATGTAAACTTCGGACTTCAGATCGTACAACCGTTACACTTCTATACGATCTGTTATCTGGACAATCCGAACATGGAGATGCCCACGCGGCCTACCGAAGCTGAGCTGACCGTGTATGATGAAACCGGCTGGCATTACACGTTTAAGTTGCAGGCCAAAGTGAACCACCTGGTGGTACGGGGCGGATCGGAGGTCTAT
The DNA here is from genome assembly GCA_024762655.1 of Bacteroidales bacterium. Taxonomy (GTDB): domain Bacteria; phylum Bacteroidota; class Bacteroidia; order Bacteroidales; family VadinHA17; genus DRPN01. The sequence goes on along the minus strand of JANTHB010000015.1, from coordinate 2,789 downwards.
TATTTCATTTTGAAAAAAGAGGGTTATGAAACCCGGAAACTGAAATTTACCGCCGGGGAGCTGAAAGCCACCTCCTGGCGCGATCCTTTGATCCTGATGATCTCCGGGGGCGGAACAGAGTATAAAAAGCTGGTATTGCAGCCGGGGCCCGAACAAGGGAAAGATGCGATGATCTGTAACCTGCATCCGGATATGAACTTCGGAGACTACAAGTATTTTGAGACCACGTTCCTGCCCGATTCGGTGCTTGCCGTAATGCGATCCACCCGCAGTCTTATCTGGTTTGATATGAATGCCCTTCCCAAATCGGCCATCATCAAAAGGGTGATCCTTCAATTGTATTACGATCGGCCGGTGCCATGGGATACCACGGTTTTTATCATGGATCCGGCTATTGCTACGGACCTGTGCCCCTGGTATGGCGCGGTATTACAAAAGATTACCGAACCCTGGGAAGAACACAAGGTCACCTGGGATACGCAGCCTGAAACCACAACGGAGGGACAGGTGTACATCTCGCCGTTCAGACCGTTTGTCAGCAATGTTAATTTTCTCAATGTAGATGTGACGCGTTTGTTTGTGCCCTCAGCGGACGAAACCGGCGCAGCCAACTACGGTATGCTTTTCCGCCTGTGGCCTACAGAGCGTTTTCCGGGATTCCGCTTTGCTTCAAGCGATTATCCCATTGCATCCATGCGGCCTAAACTGATCATTTTCTATACCATGGACCGGTAGAGAGCCGGCAACAAAAAGCCTCTAAGACGCAACCATTTACCGGTTGCGTCTTTTTGTTTGGGGTTTTATTATTCTGCACCGGGACATGGGTGCAGGTATCCGTAAAATAGTCTGTTATCGATAAGCCAGCCAGCGGGTGCTTCGCTGAGAGCGAAATCCCCGCCTATAAGATCGTTGGTGAAAAGCCAACACCGACGAAATCCTTAATCGATTAGCAATAGATAAGCGAAAGCGATTTCTATTACTGATTTTGTGTTTAATCCATTACGAAAATTACTGGAATAGAAAAAAACACAAAAGTACTTTTACCCATATATTTCGGGACTGGCCATTTTTTGTAGCTTTTAATAACCCGTATAGCTTCTTGATCCAATACTTCATTTAAGGATTCTTGTATTTTCAATCCATAGGGTTGCCCTAAACTGTCAATATAAAAATAAACCAAGGCTTTTCCTTGAATCCCTTCCTTGCGTATTTTTCTAGGATAATTTAGATGTCTTGAGGCGTATATTCGAAAATTATATATTGCATTTTTAAATTCAATACGATTATCTAAATCTTCAAGGTCTGAAACATATTCGAATCGTATATTCCCATTTGAATCAAATAACTGGACTTTCCCTGTAATTTTGTTATCCTTATAGCTCACAATCTGTTTAATACTTCCATTTTTATTGTACCAAACAAATTTCCCATCTCTTATTTTAAAATCAGGATCAGTATATTTTCCGGTCATCTGAAGTTCCCCGGATTTCCAATAGTCTTTACATAAATATTTACCATTATCGTCTAAAGTTATTACACGAAAATATGAATAGTCACTTTTTGTAGTATTTTCCCAATTCAAATTATAGTACAACGTATCATTATGGTTCTGTCCAAAAGATAATGAATTCAAAGAAACCAGAATCAGAATGCTAATAATTGATTGTTTCATTTATGTTGAGTTTTAATGTTTGCCAACGGTCAAGTATATGAGCAGTGGCGGGATTTTCTGCATTTTATTTCATATTTACAATGCTCTTTGTTTTAATCATGTATATTTCATTTCTTACATCTTGCCAGCCATTGCTTATATATTGTTGGGCACTGGCTACTTTATTATTACAAATTCTCTGAAATTATTTCTATCAATTATTTTTGTTTCCGCTTTATATGTTTTTGTGAAGGTTTCTGGTAATTTTCCTTTTTTCGCTTTCCATTTAAACTCATATCCATATATTTTACCATCTTTTTCTTCAACAAAATCAACTTCCTGCTGTTGTTTTGTTCTCCAAAAATACATTCTGGCAAATGTATCTTTATAAATATTCTCTTTTTTCCTTTCCGATATCAGAAAATTTTCCCATAATGCCCCAATATCTGTTCGTAAATCAAGCTGATTAAAGTTTCCTATAATCATATTTCTGATACCATTGTCATAAAAGTATATTTTCCTGTTCCTTTTAATTTCGTTTCTTAAATTTCTACTAAAACTGTTCAAACGATAAATAATATATCCTTTTTCAAGAATATCAATATATTTTTGAATGGTAATTTTATTTACCCCTATAGTTTGTGCAAGTTCATTATAATTTACTTCACTTCCTACTTGTAGAGCCAAAGCTAATAAAAGATTATCAAGTATCTCAGGTTTCCTGATTTCAGAAAAAGCTAAAATATCCCGGTATAGATAGCTGCTCACAAGATTTTTCAAAACTTCCCGTTCTTTTCCTTTGTTGTTCAGAACTTCGGGATACATTCCATATAGTAAACGATTTTCAACTTGTTGTTCAGCTTTAATATATCCTTCTTTTTTCTCAAATTCTTCCCATGAAATAGGGAATAATTCATATTCCCATTTTCTTCCTGTTAGTGGTTCTTTTAATTTATTACCCAAATCAAATGAAGAAGAGCCTGACACAAATAATTGTACATCAGGAAATTGGTCTGTAATTATTTTTAATGTTAGTCCAATTCCTTCAATTCTTTGTGCTTCATCAACAAAAACAGTTTTATAATCTCCAAGAAATGCTCTTATTTGTTCAGTAGTCGGACTTGATAATAATCTTCTG